>JADLER010000052.1 GCA_020846025.1 Bacteroidia bacterium
AAACTCGTACAAGCGTCCGAGCAAGAGGGAATGACAGGCGCCTTACGTAAAAAATTAAATGCACACAATCAATATCTTCAAACTTTTATAGGAACTGGTTTAATTGGTTTTGTAATACTACTTCTAATGACAATAGGTGTTTTAGTTTATTCTATCTATACAAAAAATCTCCTTTTAATGTTATTTAGTGCACTGACTACTTCTAACTTTTTGGTAGAATCTATGCTTCAGGCACAAGCTGGGTTTATTTTCTTTATTTTCTTTTTGTGTTTCTTATTAAAATATAATGTTTCTAATTTTAAAACTAATTCTATTTTAACTAAACCATTATGATACCTTTTTCGCCTCCACGCATAGATGATAAAATTATTGCAGAAGTTACTTCTGCGCTTAAATCGGGTTGGATAACCACTGGTCCACGTACTAAAACTTTCGAGAAACAAATAACAAGTTATTGTGGTAATTTAAATACATTATGTTTAAACTCTGCAACAGCAGGACTTGAAATTATGCTACGTTGGTTTGGTGTTGGCGAAGGCGACGAAGTAATTTTACCAGCATATACCTACTCTGCTACAGCTAATGTTATTATACACTGCGGGGCAAAACCTGTTTTTGTAGATGTAAATACACACGACTTTAATATAAGTGTAACAGAAATTGAAAAGGCAATTAACGAAAAAACAAAAGTAATTATGCCTGTTGATTTTGCTGGTTATCCCTGCGATTACAATGAAATTAATGCATTGGCTGTAAAACATAAAAACAAATTTAAACCACACTCCAAAAACCAAGAAATGCTTGGGAGAATTATGGTGCTTTCAGATTCTGCTCATTCCTTTGGAGCTAATTATAACGGTAAAAAATGTGGTGCCCTCACCGATGTTTCAGTTTTTTCATTTCATGCTGTAAAAAATTTAACAACTTCAGAAGGTGGTGCCATTGCTTTAAACTTCCCTGCTCCATTTGAAAATGAAGAGATTTATAAATACTTGTGTGTTTATACTCTTCATGGGCAAAACAAAGATGCACTAGCGAAAACACAAAAAGGAAATTGGAAATATGACATTATAGAAGCTGGTTATAAATGCAATATGACAGATTTAGCAGCTGCTATTGGTTTAATAGAATTGAGCAGATATGATGATGATACACTAGTTAAACGTAAACAAATTTTTGAAGCTTACCATCAAGCATTTAGTAAGCACTCTAGGTTTCAATTACCTGAATATTCAACAGCAAATAAAGAAGGTTGTTATCACTTATACCCATTAAGAATTAAAAACATAACAGAACAACAACGCGACGAAATTATAAAAGAAATTTTTGATTGTGATGTATCTGTAAATGTTCATTTTATTCCTGTCCCTGCCATGTCTTATTATAAAAACTTAGGTTATGACATAAAAAATTATCCTGTTACGTATGATAATTATAGCCGAGAAATATCTTTACCTGTGTATTATGATTTAACATTAGAACAAGTAAAAACTGTTATTGCTGCTGTATTAAAATCGGTAGATAAAGTATTATGCTAAAACGATTGTTTGATATAATTGCTTCATTATTCGGCTTATTAATTTTAAGTCCATTATTTATTCTCATCGCTCTTTTAATTGTTTTAGGAAGTGGTTTCCCCGTTTTTTATTTACAAATCAGAGTGGGAAAGAATAACCAAGATTTTAAATTATTTAAGTTTAGAACTATGCGAAAAGACTCTGATAAAAAAGGGCTATTAACTGTGGGCGGTCGAGATCCTCGTGTAACAAGTATTGGTTATTATTTACGTAAATTTAAACTTGACGAACTCCCTCAATTATTTAATGTAATTATTGGAACCATGAGTCTTGTTGGGCCACGCCCAGAGGTGCGAAAATACGTAAATCTATATACTACCGAACAACAAAAAGTATTAAAAGCAAAACCTGGTATAACTGATTATGCTTCGATTGAATACTTTAGTGAAAATGAATTATTAGCTCAATCTAACAACCCAGAAAAAACTTATATAGAAGAAATTATGCCCGCTAAACTTAAACTCAATCAGCGATACATTAATGAACAAGGTATCTTAACTGATATAAAAATTATCCTAAAAACAATTGCTAAAATTATTTAACGTATCATTAAGAAATCTCAACAACAAGCTTTATTATTAACCAAGCATTTGTTTTACCAAAGCAGATAATACTTTACCATCTGCTCTACCTGCCACTACTTTATTAGCAATACCCATTACTTTTCCCATATCGGCAGCAGAACTTGCCCCAACTTCGGCAATAGCATTTTTAACAATAGTTTTCAACTCTTCTTCTGATAATGGTTTTGGTAAATAGTCTTCCATTACTTTAGCTTGGGCAAGTTCCACTTCCGCTAAATCCTGACGGTTTTGTTGGATGTAAATATCGGCCGTTTCTTTACGTTTTTTATATTCTTTTTGAATAGCTTTTAAAGCACTTTCTTCCGTTAATCCCTCTGGCGATGTTTTAAGTAATAAAATCACCGATTTTAAGGCTCTTACAGCTTCTAAGCGTTGTGAATCTTTAGCTAACATCGATGCTTTAACATCTGCATTTATTTTTTCTTCTATTCCCATAATATTCAGTTTTAAACTGCTAAGTTATAAAAGTAAATATTAATTTTATAGTTTTAAACCATAAATAATACACTATGCAATGTACATGGCCTGGAAACGATGAGAAGATGCTCCATTATCACGATAACGAATGGGGAACAGCCGTACACGATGACTTAAAACATTTTGAATTTTTATTGCTCGATTGTTTTCAAGCAGGACTTAGTTGGAAAACTATTTTACATCGTCGTAAAAATTTTAAAAAAGCTTTTGCTCATTTTAATTATAAAAAAATTGCCAAATTTAATGAAGATGATGTGCAACGATTGATGAATGATGCAGGCATCATTCGTAATAAATTAAAAATTACGGGAACTATTAAAAATGCCAAAGCTTTTATCGAAGTACAAAAAGAATTTGGCTCCTTCGACGCATTTATTTGGCAGTTTACAGAACATAAACAAATTGTTACGAAAGTAAAAACTCCGGCCGAAATTAGAGCCACAAGCCCTGAATCTGATGCTATGAGCAAAGCCCTTAAAAAAAGAGGATTTACTTTTGTGGGTTCTACCATTTGTTATGCCTATATGCAGGCTGCTGGCATGATTAACGACCATTTAGTAAGTTGCAAACGATTTAAAGAAGTTCAAATTAAAAAATAAAAACACATGCCTTTACTTCATCAAATTATTCACGAACTCGAAACATTTGCGCCAATACCTTATCAAGAACATTATGATAATAGCGGCTTACTAACAGGTAATCCATCAATGGAAATTACAGGTGCTATTTTAACATTAGATTGTATTGAAGCAACTATTGACGAAGCTATTGCCAAAAACTGCAATTTAATAATAGCGCATCATCCTATTATTTTTAGTGGTTTAAAACGATTAACGGGTAAAACATATATTGAACGCACCATTATAAAAGCTATTCAAAACAACATTGCCATTTATGCTTGCCATACTAATTTAGATAATGTTCGTGCAGGGGTAAACAAAAAAATAGCCGATAAAATTGGCTTAGTCAATACTTCCATTCTTTCTCCTAAAACATCTTTACTAAAAAAAATAGTAACCTTTGTGCCATCATCACATGCCGAGCAGGTACGACACCAACTTTGCGAAGCAGGTGCCGGAAATATTGGAAACTATGATCATTGTAGTTTTACAATCGATGGAACAGGAACATTTAGAGGTAATGAAAACACAAATCCATATATAGGAGAAAAAGGCAAACTCAGTTATGAAAAAGAACAGCGACTAGAACTTATTTACGAAGCTATACACGAACACCAAATTTTAAATGCCCTCAAACAAACACATCCTTACGAAGAAATTGCCTACGATATTTATAACTTAGATAATAATTTTCAAAATGTGGGTTCGGGAATGATAGGCGAACTTGAGAATCCTATGCCTGAAATTGCATTTTTAACCCATTTAAAAGCCATTTTTAACCTAAAAATGATAAAACATACTCCTTTTTTAAATAAAACCATAAAAAAAGTAGCATTATGTGGCGGCAGTGGCAGTTTCCTCTTAAAACAAGCAATAAACTCAAAATCAGACATTTACATAAGTTCTGATTTTAAATATCACGAATATTTTGATGCTGAAAAACACCTTTTAATTGCTGATATTGGCCATTATGAAAGTGAGCAATTTACTCCCGAAATTTTTTATGAAATTATATCAAAAAAATTTCCTACTTTTGCAACCTATTTAACGGAAATAAAAACAAACCCGGTAAACTATTTTTAAACTATGTGTGCTAAGATAAAAGAAAAAATTGATGCTTCTATTGAAGGAAAGTTACGTTCGTTATTCGAATTACAAACTATTGATTCAAAAATTGACCGTATTCGTACGGTGCGTGGTGAATTACCTTTAGAAGTTCAAGACTTAGAAGATAGCGTAGCGGGCTTAGAAACGCGTGTAAACAATTTAACTGAAGAGTTAGACGGATTAAAAAATCAAGTAGCTGAAAAAACACAAGCTATTAAAGATTTTAACTCAAACATTAAAAAATACGAAGCTCAACAAAACAAGGTTAGAAATAACCGCGAGTACGATGCGATAACTAAAGAAATTGAATTTCAAAAATTAGAAATTCAATTAGCTGAAAAGCGTTTAAAAGAAGCTAAGTTTGCTATTGAGCAAAAATCGGAGATTGTTGAATCATCTCAACAAGATTTTACTGATCGTAAAAAAGATTTAAAAGCTAAAAAAGCAGAGTTAGATGAAATAATTGCAGAAACTGAAAAAGAAGAAAAAGATTTATTAAAACTTTCTGAAAAAGCAGCCGAAGCAATTGAAGATAGATTGTTAAACGCATACAAGCGCATTCGTTCAAATACACGCAATGGTTTAGCTGTAGTACGTGTTGAGCGTGATGCTTGCGGTGGATGTTTCAACAAAATCCCACCTCAAAAACAATTAGATATTCGTATGAATAAAAAGATTTTAGTGTGTGAACACTGCGGACGTATTATGGTTGATGAAAATTTAGCTGCAAAAGAATCGTAAGATTTTATGTAAAACATAATTTTAAAAAGCTACCTAATTAGGGTAGCTTTTTTAGTATTAATAAACTCTACCTTTTCCTTAATTTTTCATAAAAATCAACATTGTGCTTGTTTTTTGTAACTTTGCCATAATTTTTGATTATAAAATATCATGATGAAATCTACAACCATATACATTTTTTGCTGTCTAATATTTTCGTTAACTGCTTTTTCTCAAACTGTAACCGATGCTCAGGGCTTAAAACAAGGTTATTGGAAAAAGAAAGATGAAAAATCAGGCAAATTAATCTACGAAGGATTTTTTAAAGACAATAAACCACAAGGTATTTTTAAATATTACTATCCTTTCGATACCATTAAAGCCATTATGAATTTTAAAGATGATGGAAAAATAGCTTACTCAACCATGTTTCACCCTAATGGCAAAAAAATGGCTTATGGTAAATATATTGGCGAAAACAAAGATTCTGTTTGGACTTACTATGATGAAACCATGGTTCTAATTTCAAAAGAAAGTTATGTAAATGGAAAAAAACATGGAATGGAGTACGTGTATTTTCCTGATGGTGTGATAAGTGAGGAGCGCTCGTATAAAAATGGCGAACAAGATGGCCCTTATAAATTATATTACGAAAAAGATTTAATAAAAACAGAAGGTAGCTATAGCAAAGGAAAAATAGATGGCAAAAACGCCTATTACTTTCCTAATAAAGTTACTGCTGCAGTAGGTTATTATAAAAATGGTGTAAAAGTAGGCCCTTGGATTTATAGAGAAAAAGACGGGAAAGTAAAAGAAAAAGAATTGTTTAAACAAAACGGCCAACAAGCTTCTAAAAAAGAAACCGATGAGTTTTTTAGTAAGAATAAAACTACCGACGAAAAACCTATAGATTCTTCCAGTCAAAAGGCACCACAAAAAACTAACACAAATAAAACACCACAAAAATCAACAAACGACAAAGCTGTTCAAACAAAACCAAAAGCCACTAAGTAATAATGAGTAAGCACGGAAAAGTTTTAGTAGCCATGAGTGGCGGTATTGATAGTTCGGTGGCTGCTATGATGTTACACGAACAAGGTTATGAGGTAATTGGTATTACCATGAAAACATGGGATTATGCCTCGTCGGGTAGTAGTAAACGCGAAACTGGCTGTTGTAGTTTAGATAGCATTAATGATGCGCGTTCTATGGCAGTATCATTTGGTTTTCCACATTACATTCTAGATATAAGGGAAGAGTTTGGAACACGCATTATAGATAATTTTGTGGATGAGTATTTAGCAGGTCGCACGCCAAATCCTTGTGTTTTATGCAATACTCATATTAAATGGGAATCGTTATTAAAACGTGCTGATATGCTTGATTGTGAATTTATTGCAACTGGGCATTACGCGCAAATTCGAAAAGAAAACAACCGAATGGTAGTATCCAAAGGTGTTGATGAAACTAAAGATCAAACCTATGTATTGTGGGGCTTAACTCAAGAGAGTTTAAATAGAACAATTTTTCCATTAGGTACTTATAAAAAACCTGAGATAAGACAAATAGCCTTAGAATCTGGCTTCGCCGATTTGGCTAAAAAAAGTGAGAGCTATGATATTTGTTTTATACCTGATAACGACTATCGTGCCTTTTTAAAACATCGTTTACCTGATTTAGAGGCAAAAGTAGAGGGTGGTGATTATGTATTTAAAGGAAAAAAAGTAGGTACTCATCGTGGCTACCCATTTTATACTATTGGACAAAGAAAAGGATTAGATATTGCTATAGGTGAACCTGTTTTTGTAAAAGAAATTATTCCAGAATCAAACACTGTTGTATTAGGCGATTTAGAAGATTTAAAAGAAATGGGTATTCATGTGCGTGATTTTAATTTAATAAAATACGCCTCGTTACCGCAAGATTATGTGGCGCTTACAAAGATTAGATATAAAGACCCAGGTCGTTTAAGTACGATTAATGAAATAGACAATAAATTAAACATTGTGTTTCATGAGGCTGCCACAGGTATTGCACCAGGACAAAGTGCTGTTATTTACGAAGGCAACGATGTAGTTGGCGGTGGTTTTATTGATAGAAAACCATTAAAGAAATTGTAAGAATTGTTTTACTTGCTTTTTTAAACTTTCTCAATTATAGCAGCATAACCCTGCCCTACCCCAATACACATGGTAGCTAGCGCATATTTTTTATTTTGTAATTGTAATTCAATGGCTGCTGTATTTAATATACGAGTTCCGCTCATACCCAGGGGATGTCCTAAAGCAATTGCACCACCATTAGGATTAATTCGTGGATCTTTGTCGTCTAATTTCCATTGACGAGTACATCCTAAGGCTTGTGCGGCAAAAGCTTCATTTAACTCAATAATATCTATCTCATTCCAAGTGAGACCTGCTTTTTTTAATGCTAAATTAGCCGCTTCTACTGGACCTAAACCCATTATTCGAGGTTCTACTCCTACCACTGCACTACTTACTATTCGAGCAATTGGTTTTAAATTATATGTTTTAATAGCTTTTTCACTTGCCAATAATATAGCCGCAGCGCCATCATTTAATCCTGATGCATTACCTGCTGTAACTGTTCCTTCTTTTTTAAATGCAGGTTTTAATTTCTGTAACCCTTCTATTGTTGTATTGGGTTTAGAAAACTCATCGGTTTTAAAAGTAATAGGATCTCCTTTTTTTTGAGGAATAATTACAGGAATAATTTCTTTTTCATAGCGACCACTCGCTACGGCCTTAGTAGCCTTTTGTTGACTCCATAAGGCAAATGAATCTTGATCTTCACGGCTTATTTTATGTAATTCTGCAACATTTTCGGCTGTTTCACCCATGGCATCTACTCCATACATATCTTTCATTTTTGGATTAATGAAACGCCATCCAAAACTTGTATCAAACAACTGTTGGTCGCGACCAAAAGGAGCACTTGCTTTACTCATCACCCATGGGCCACGAGTCATATTCTCTACGCCACCCGATATCATCAAATCAGCATCATTTAATTGAATATAACGTGATGCATCAATTGTGGCACTCAATCCAGAGGCACATAATCTATTAACAGTTTGTCCTGGAACTGTAATTGGTAAACCAGCCATTAATGAAGCCATTCGAGCTACGTTACGATTATCCTCACCAGCTTGGTTGGCACAACCCAAAATAACATCTACTACTTGAGAGAAATCAACAGAGGGATTTCTCAACATTAATTCTTTTAAAACAATAGTGGCTAAATCATCTGTTCTTACTGTAGATAAAGTACCTCCAAAATTACCAATGGCAGTGCGAACTCCATTTATAATATAAGCTTGTTGCATCATATAATTTAAATTAATAGTACAAAAATATTCTTTTTATTGTTTTTACTCACTAAAAAGTACTTTTTAATAAATTAAGTTTATTTCACACACTAAAAACAAGCATTTTTCGTTAATTTGTAGTGTAAAATCACACATTACTCTGATAAAACTAAAACATATTTTATCCTTCATAATTGTGAGCTTTATACTATTTAAAGCCAATGCACAATTAAACCCTCCTCAATTAAGATGTGTTTCTGTTGTTGGCACTAATAGCGTAACACTAAATTGGGTTATCCCTCCCGATCCTTCAGGAATATTTACTGCCTATCAAATATGGGTATCTCCATTTGCGGCTAGTGGATATACCTTAGCTGGAACAATCAATAGCTATACTCAATCATCGTTTACACAATCACCTGCAAATGGCAACTCTCAAGCCCAATACTATTACATGACCACAGTAAGTAGTGCTGGAACCAACACTTCTGTTTCTTCAGATACTTTAAGATCACTTTTTGTAAATGTATCGGGTGGTACTATTAATGGTGTTTCAAATGTAAATTGGAATGTGATGCACACACCACTCTTACCAAGTGCAGCACCAAGTTATACCTTATCACGTGAGTATCCAACTGGTACTTGGACGACAATTTATTCTGGAAATAAACAAAATTATAAGGACACCATTTATTTATGCAAAGTATTTTATAACTATAAAGTAGAAATTGCAGATGCCATTGGTTGCATATCTACGTCCAATATTAAAGGTGATACTTGTAAAAACATTCAAGCTCCACCCATCCCAATCTTAGACTCCGTATCTGTAAATGCTAACGGACAAGTAGTCATGGGATGGTCTCCTTCGTCTGCAAATGATGTTACTTGTTATGTTACTTATAGTGTAAATGGAGGTTTTTTAACAGGCATTGATACTTTATGCGGCAATGGCAACACTACTTTTGTTGTTCCTAATACCAACCCAGGAAACGCTTCTGAAAGTTATTGTATAGCAGCAAAAGATAGTTGCGGAAACTACAGTATTCCAAGTGTTACACACAATTCTATTTTTTTAAGTGATCCTACTTATGATTTATGTTCTCGCACAAGTCAGTTAAACTGGACAGCTTACTCTAATTTAAAAGGTGGTGTTTTACGTTACGATGTTTATTGTTCAATAAATGGTGGTACATTTTCCTTAATTGGAAATACAACTGGCACTACGTTTTCACATCCTAACCTAACACCAGGTACTAATTATTGTTACTATGTTAGAGTATGGAATATCCCCCAAACAATTAGCGCAAGTTCAAACAGAAAATGCTTTGTCGCTTCGGGTTTACCTGCTCCGGCTTATGTTTACATTAACGCTGTAAATGTTATCCCACAAAGTAAACAAGTTGAAGTAACATTTAGTGTTGATAATTCAAAATCCTATAAGGGATGTAATATCTATAAATCGAGTAATAATGGACAATCATTCTCTAAAATAGGATATGTAAACTCAAGTACTAATCCTTTAATTTTCACAGATACAGATGTAAAAGTAAATGACAAGAATTACTATTATAAAATACAAGTATTAGATAGCTGCAATAATCCTAGTGTATGGAGTGATAGCTCTAAGACTATTTTACTTCATGTTACACATAACAAAGAAAACAAGTTCTACAATACCCTTTCTTGGGATGATTATTCGTTGTGGAATGCTGGTGTAGAGTCTTATAACGTGTATCGTGCAATTGATGGAAATTATGACCCAACTCCTATAACTAATATCCCATTTGGAACACGATTTTTTGTAGATTATATAGGCGATTTTACGCCTAATCAAGGTAAGTTTTCTTATTATGTAGAAGCCATTGAAAACAATGGTAATGTTTACGGTTTTAAAGATAAAGCTTCTTCAAATGAAGCTGATGCTTTTGTTGAAGCTGATATTTTTGTTCCTAATGCGTTTTCACCTAAAGGAAAAAATAATATTTGGTTACCTATCACTCAATATGTTGAAAAAACAGACTATAAAGTAATGGTATTTAATCGCTGGGGAGAAAAAGTATTTGAAACAAACAGCGATACAGAAGGATGGACTGGCAATAATGCCACAGATGAAGTATATATTTACATTATTGAGTATAAAAATGCACGAGGAGAATTTGTCCAACTGAAAGGACATCTAACTTTATTAAAATAGTTTTAATAATTTCTAACTGATAATCCTTTTTGCTTCTTATTTCATAGCTTATATCAAACAAAACTATTATTTGGTATAATACATAATACAAATTATAGATCTTCTTAAGATAATAAGGAATAAAGAGAAAAAAATAAAGCCCCAACAATACTGAAGGGGCTTTATTGAAAATTGGCATCGACTTACTCTCCCGGGCTTTAGACCAAGTACCATCAGCGCTGGCGGGCTTAACTTCTCTGTTCGGAATGGGAAGAGGTGATCCCCGCCGCTATAGA
>JADLER010000053.1 GCA_020846025.1 Bacteroidia bacterium
CTAAAATACTTTTTTTTTGTCCAAATTTGAAAATAGGATATATTTTGGATATATTTAGTAACTTTTTTTGATTATTTTTATGCAAACTGAAAATTCGGCTGGTTAAATTTCAGTAGGCCCATTTTATTTGTATATTTTCAAATTTATTAGCTGGTATAATAATATCTTAAATGCTCTCTAAATTAATCATTCGTTCCTTTAATCGATTTGGTCTAACTAAATTCGACAAATAAATTGTTGACAAAGTACTTCCAACTGCCCCTCAATTAAATAAACCTCAAGTTATTAGTACAGAAGACAGAGAAAAATACAGAAATGAAAATAAAATTAGACACAAAAGAACCCCCGTATAATTGAAAAACGACTGGACTAGAGATTTCCATAATAGAGTATATACGGAAAAATAAGCAATCACTGAAGCATCTCGATGCATGAAGTGCGCTGACAGTCCTTGCCAAAAAGCATGTTCCGTAGGTATTGACATTCGATCTTTTATTTACCAAATTCAAAATCAAAATTACTATGGCGCTGCAAAAACAATCTTATCAGATAATCCTTTAGGTTTATCATGTGGTGGCCTCTGTCCTGTCAGTGAACTTTGTGCTTCAACATGTAATGCATATTGGCTTGAGGGAGGTACTATATAAATTGGAAAATTACAGTAATTTGCCTGCAATGTTTTCAGATAAATGAAAGTTAAGCAAATTAGAGATCCAAATCTTAAACCGTTAGATCCAAGAGTTGCTAAAACAAAAATAGCTTTAATTGGGGCGGGATCAGCTTCATTATCATGTGCTGCATTTTTAGGAAGACTTGGGTATCAAAACGTTGATATCTTTTAAAAGAACAATTATGCAGGAGGATTAGTTACTAATTAAATTCCACCAAATCGTTCTAATTATCAGGATGTGGAATGGTAAATTTCAATGGTATAATAATTAGGAGTAAAAATTCATTATGGTAAAGAATTTGGAAAAGACGTCACATAATAATCACTCAAAAAGGATGGATACGAACTCATTTTCGTTGGTAGTGGATTAACATCACCAAAGGCTGAATTAGGAAAATAAGCATACATGCTACCCAACGTATTTAACTCGAAAAACTTCTTACCAAATGTCAACTAAAATGTCAAACTAAATAAATGTAAATAAAAAATATTCCAACTTAAAGGTCATGTAATTGTTTTGGGTATCGGAGATACTGCTCTTGATTGCGCCAGATCAGCTTTAAGAGTTGGAGCAGATAGAGTAACAGTAGTATTTAGAAGAGGTTTCAATGATATGAGAGCTAATGAGTAAATATTTGATCCAGCTGCCTACGATAGAATAAACTTTATTCCAAATTTATCCCCATCTCAAGTTCTTAAATAAAACGGTCAAGCTGCTGCAATGTAATTCCATCAGTATGTTTTAAATTAAAAAGGAGACTATGTGATGACATAATAAAAACTTAGACTAAATTGTGATTATATAATTTCAGCTTTCGGTTCTAAAAATTAACAAAAACCTATTTAATAATTAGTTAAAAATTCGAGTGGAAAAGTAATTATTAATAGACATACTATGCAAAATAAATAAAAACCTCATATTTATGCCGGTGGAGATATTATTGGAACAAATAATTTAGTTGATGCTGTTAATGATGGTAAAGTTGCCAGTTGGTTTATGCATAAACAAATTGGCCAAAAATATGGAATTGATTTTGGATAATAACCTAAATTACCTGGCTTTTTCACTTAAATTGATTTAGTTGATATAACATCTACATTAGCTGGCGTTAAATTTGATAATCCTTTCGGATTAGCCTCCGCTCCTCCAGCCACCTCTTATCCTATGATTAGAAGAGCATTCTAAATGGGTTGGGGATTTGCTGTTACTAAAACTTTTGTTTTAGATAAAGATTAAATCGTGAATGTAGCTCCTAGAATATTCAAAGGAACCTCAGATATTTTAAGAAAATAACCTTCATTCTCAAATATTTAACTTATATCATAAAAAAGAGCTAAGTATTGGATTTAAGGAGCCAAATAATTGAAAAAAGATTTCCCAAGCAAAATTATTGTAGGTTCAGTCATGGCTGCTTACAAGACTTAAGATTGGAAATAATTAGCCAGAATGTGTGTAGAAGCTGATTTTGATATAGTTTAATTAAATCTTTCATGTAATCACGGAATGCCTGATAAAGGAATGGGTAGAGCTTGTTCAGATGATCCAGATATCGTTGCAGATATTGTTCAAACCGTTTGTTCAATTTACAAAAAACCTGTTTTTGTAAAATTATCTCCCAATTCGACAATAACTGAACAAATCACAGCGGCTACTTTGAAAGCCGGAGGAAAAGGAGTTAGTGCTACAAACACAATGTATTCCTTTATGGATCCGTAACCAAATATGGAGCCATACCCAGCAGTCGGACCAAAGAAATAAACATTTTTCGGTGGTGCTTGTGGATCAATTTTAAGACCAATTGCATTAAGAGTTGCCGCAAACATTAATAATCATCCTGAACTTAAAGAGGCATAACTTATGGCAACAGGAGGTATTATAAATTCTCAACATGCATTGGCATATGCCAAATATGGTAGATGTGCTGTATTCCAAATCGCTTCTGCAGTCCAATAACAAGACTTCAGCATAATTCAAGATCTAAATTCAGGTTTAAGAGCACTTTTATATCTAACTAAAAGAGATGATTTAATATAACAAGGATGGAAAGGTCAAAGCCCACCTGTTACTAAAATGCAAATGCTGAAGAAATTTAAAAACACTTTCGATTTATGGGGACCAGACCAAAAACCCAAATCAGTTAACATAAAATAAGTTCCAACTCTACATGATGTAATGGGTACAGGAAACAAATATTTCAAAGATATTAATCATATGTCTAAATAACAAAAATTCCCAGTTATCAATGATGATCTTTGTGTAAACTGTGGTAAATGCTATATGACTTGTTTGGATTCA
>JADLER010000054.1 GCA_020846025.1 Bacteroidia bacterium
TAAGTATAAACTGACTAACAAAGCTGTTGAAGATTTGACAAATATTTGGGATTATACTTTTGATAAATGGTCTGAAAAACAAGCAGACAAATATTATGAAATGTTACTTGAAAATTGTCGAAACATTGCAGACGACCCAAAAATTGGCAAAAAATATGAAGGTGTCAAAAATGAATTATTAGGTCTGAAAGTAAATCGACACATTATATTTTACAGACAGCTTGATAACAAACAAATCGAAATAACAAGAATTTTACACGGACGAATGGACTTGGAAAACAGAATAAACGAATAAAAAAACTGCCACCAATATATAGGGATTAAACGAAGCTCTGCTTCGATTTAATCCTGTGTTGAATGAAGCTTCTTCTGTTTTTATGTGTACTCAATAAGCAAACCCGAAATTATTAGGCTTGTGTGTAATTGGTAACTTCCAATTCTCAATTTTTAATTTTTTAAAAAAATCTTCTTCTTCTATCTCTAATACATCACCTACTTTTAAGTTAATGATATGAAGTCCTTCAATAGATTCTCTAATTAATCGTTTACAATCGTGTCCAACTACAGCCACCATTTTCCGTACTTGATGGTACTTGCCCTCGGTTAAGGTCATTTTTAACCACGAGCAAGGCAAGGCATCGGAGAATTCGTGTTGCCTTTTTTCTAAATAATTTGGTTTTGTAATGCGTTCAACCTCGCAAGGTTCGGTTATGTAGGTTTTACTACCTTTACCTTTTAGGATAATTTCTACCCCTGTTTTTAATTTTTGAAGCGTTTCGTCGCTAATAACACCTTCTACTTGTATAATATACACACGCTGATGCGGTACGCCACTTTCAAACAGTAATTTGGTAACTCTTTTATTGGTGGTAAGTAGCAGTAATCCCTCCGAATTATTATCTAAACGCCCTATGGCGTGCGTACCTTCTGGAAAATGATAATCCAAATCGCCTAGTAGCCTTACCTTATCGGGGCTTACAAATTGTGAAACCATTTTATAAGGTTTATGAACCAAGAAATAACGGTTAGCTTGCTGACTCATTGGTATTGGGTTTATATCCAATTAATTTAAGTATTATAAGTGTAAGCAACCAACCTAATACACCAGTAATAACAGAAAGTACTGTGGCTCCTACATAATAGATGTATAAATTCTTAAGTGTTTCAATAGTTAAAAATTTATTCAAATCAATATCTACTTGTTCTCCGCAAACCCATTCGCCCATTTTTACACTTGCATATAAAATAAAAGGTATCATAGGAGGTACTGATATTTGAGCTGTAAGACCTACAATAGCCTTATTGAGTTTAAAGAATACGGCTGAAAGAATGGCTAACGCAAATTGAAACCCCCAGATTGGCACAATCCCAAAAAATAAACCTACACCTACAGATATGGCTTTAACAGAGGCACTTTCTTGTGCAGCTATTACTTCTTCTTTCCATAGTTTTTTTAAATTTTTTAAGGTTAGCTTTCGTATAAGCATTACTGGGCGCCAAAACAAAAGAGCTAGAATTACTAGATATGTATTTAAAAAACTAATGCGTGTACTGTCTCTACTAGGAATAAAATGAGATACCCTTTCGTTTGCTGGTGCATAATATACACTAACAGGAATGGATATTACGGGTATGTTGTGCCAAGCTGCTTTTACAATTACTTCAATTTCAAATTCAAATTTGGTAGTAAACAACCATATTTTTTTTAAACGTTGAATGGGATATAATCTGTAACCGCTTTGTGTATCAGGCATTGAAATACCTGTCTCAGCCCAAAACCAAAAGTTACTAAACTTATTTCCAAAAGTGCTTTTATTGGGCACATTTTCCACAGTCATATTTCGTGCTCCGATGATTAAGCTGCCTGGTTCTTTTTCTATTTTTTCAAGAAATAATATAAAATCTTTTGGATAATGTTGCCCATCACTATCAATTGTTATTGCATAATCAAATCCTAACTCAACTGCCTTTTTAAAACCATTACGCAAACCCATCCCTTTGCCCTGATTGTGTAGGTGTGTTACAATATGGAGTGTTGGATAATTCTCTAAAATCAGTTTGGTGTTGTCAGTACAACCGTCATTTACTACGATGATATCATCACAATACTTTAAAGTAGATTGAATAACGCTTTCTATTGTTTTTTCGTTATTGTAGGTAGGAATTAAAACACAACATTTGAGTTGTTTAAATTTTTCTTTTACAAATAGGCTATGTTCGTTGAGTTCACTCATTACTAAGGTTGCAAAAATAAGCATTATCCATATTTAAAATAATAATTAAATTTGTTTTGTATGAGGTTTAAATTTTACTTTATATTCTTTTTATTTATAGTCCATGTGGAGGCTTATTCACAAGAAGCAACGCTTAAAGAAGTACCAGTAAAAAAAGAGAAGAAAAAAAAGGAAAAGAAACCACCTGAAAACATTGAAGTTTTTCCGAAGAATTACCTCATTCGTCCTCGTTTTGTATATCCCGAAGTGGGATTAAATGTGAGTAATAGAATGTTTGGAAAGGGTGATAATTTTAAATATAAACCTGCTGTTCCGGGTGTTGTTGGATTATCAGTAAAAATTAAAAAGGTATATGTTTCTGCAGCGGTTCAATTGCCCGCCTCCAACCAAATAAAACATGATTTTGGGAATACATAATTCAGAAATATCACAATTAATATACAAGGTAGGGTACTAAATTGGGGAATCTTTTATAGAGATTATAAAGGTTTTTATTTAAAAACTTATGAGTCTTATTATCCTAATTGGAATAAGGATTCATTAGGGTTTCCGAAGTCGCCTGACTTAAGAATTATTGATGCTGGGTTAAATTTGGGGTTTAATTTTAATCATAATTTTTCGTTAAATGCAGCCTTTGCTCAAGGAGAACGCCAAAAGAAAAGTGCAGGTTCTTTTCTAATGGGTTTTAGCGAACGTTATCAGCGCATAGAAGCCGATACCAGTTTTGTACCGCCTACACAAGGTAAATTGTACCCTAATCTGGATAAATTAAGATATGGTAATTTTATTAGCTCTATTATTTATTTTGGATTTGGATATCAATTTGTAATCCAAAAATATTTTCATCTTACTATTGTAACTATGGGAGGTAGTGGTTTGCAATTACAAAACTATACCCAAGACAACAAGAAACGCGCTTGGATTAATTATCCAACTTATGCAACTATTAAATCACAATTTGGATATAATGGCGAACACGTTTTTACTAATTTAATTTATACCTACGAGTATAATACTATTCCAATTAAGGAGTCACGTCTTAAGATAATTAATAATTGGATTGAGTTAGGAGTGGGAGTGAGATTCTAGAAATTACTTTTTCTTTTCAAACTCTCCCACTTGATTATCGTAACAGAGGTAATATTTTTCTTTGTTCAAGTTTTTTATGTCTATCTTTTTTCCAAATCCTTTTTTCACAATCACGCCGTATGTGTCATAAATTTCAAAGGCTGTTTCGGCAGTAAATTGAATTTCATTAAAATTTTGAGTAATCATAAATGACGGTTTACTAATTGATGAAGTCATCATCACTGTTGAAGAGGCTTTAGGCGCAACTGCAAATCCTTTTTGTTTTACTCTAAATTTATTTTCTCCACTATGGGTCAATACTTTAAAAGAATAATCATGATTTTCGGGTGTGCCTATGCCTTGAACTTCACCTACATACACCCATTTATTCCATTTAAATTGTTCAATGATATAGGGCAAAGCACCATTTTCATTCTTTGTAGTCCATTTTAAAATACCTTCAGGATTCACGTTCATACTCACGATGTCAAAGGTAGGTCTTGGTTTTAGTACTTCTGGATTTAAAACAACAGGCATACAATCGTTTTTATGACTAATTTCTATTACCACCTTTTCGCCTGGCTTTATATTCATGGCGGTTAAATCTATTTCAAAAGAAGAAGAATTAACTTCATCAGTTGCAATACGTCCGTTTACTTTTATTTCGGTGGCGCAAAAACCAACGCCATTAGGTCCAAATGAGTTTTGTATAAAAACATTTTTACTTTGAAATTTTCCTTCTAAAACTAAAACATCGGTCGAAAAGGCGACAGAAGTTGTAATACTTAGAACAAATAACAATAGGTGTTTCATTATCTTGAATGGTTATTTAATAAACTAAATTAGTAAAAAAACAGATTAAAATTACATTTTATGTCGTAATTTAACATATAATATGACGAGTCCAAAAACTACAAGAATAGTTCCTAAAATCTTTAAAGAGCCTTTAAAATGTAGATTATTAACAATATTATCTTTACGGTAAGACCATAGCATTCCAATAATAAAGACGATAAAGAAACTAATTGCAAATATGATTTTACCACTTGTCATCATTATTTAGGCTTAATTGGTTGCAATTTATAAATTTACACTCAGATTTTTGAAAAAACTTTTCACATATTTATACATAGTAGTGTGTCTTAATTCAATGGCATCTTCTATTAGTAAGGCTTATGAAGCTTTATCTATTTACGATTATTTTAAAGCCAAACAGTTATTTTATAAATCTATTAAGAAACAACCAGCTTTTGCAGCTTATGGTTTAGCCACTATTTATTCTCGAAATGATAACCCCTTTTCAAATTATGATAGTGCAGCGAAGTATATTTATGTAGCATCAACTCAGTTTAAAGATACAGCAACATTTTCCACCTTTTATATTAGCTCTGGTTCAATTGCTCAATTGGCTTACTACATTAACAATAGGGCTTTTCAAAAATATGTTGAACTAGGTAACACTCATTCTATTTCCCATTTTCTATCAACTTTTTTATTAGCCACCGATTCAATAAAACAAGTGTGTTTTGATAAACGAGATCAACTAGAATTAAGCAGGTTAATTAATTATCAAAAAAGTGATAGTATTCAAGTTTTCTTATCAAAATACCCAGAGAGTGTTTTGTATTCTAAAGCTCAGAAATTATTTTTTGATTTTGAATATAATGAGCAAACAAATGAAAAAACAAGAGAGCAATATCAAAGATTCTTAATTCACTTTAAATCCAATCCTAATGTATTTTATGCCGAACGAAATTTATTAGAGCTAACACGTCAGCTTTATTCATCGGATAGCTTATACCGATTCATACAACGTTTTTCTACCCAAACTACGCACTTAGAGGCCTGGAAACTATTGTATAGCTCATCAATGAAAACATATAGTAAACAGGAGCTTACTCGATTTATTAAACTTTATCCTGAATATCCTTTAACTCAAGATGTGTTAAAGGAAATTAATCTATCTGATATTAAATTAATTCCTGTTAAGAATTCTCTAGAAAAATTTGGTTTTATAGATACATTAGGTAATTGGAAGATTTTGCCTCAGTTTGATGATGCACTTAATTTTACAGAGGGTATTGCTTCTGTGTGTAGGAATGACAGTTGTTTCTACATTAATAAAGAAGGAATTCAAATTTTCAATCAAACTTTTGATGAGGCAGAAAATTATAGCAATGGCGTTGCAATTGTTAAACGAAAATCAAAGTATTACTTAATTAATAGAAGTGGGCAAGTTATATCTGATGCCTTTGATGATATGATAACAAGTATAGGTAAATATTTTATATGTAAAAAACAAGATATGTATGGAGTCATTAATGCCAAAGGTGAAATAGTAATTCCATTTAAATATAACAAGCTTGGTAATTTTGAAAATGGCTATGCGTATTATTTAAAAAAACAATATGGTTTAATAAGCACAGACAATAAAGTTTTACAAGCACAGTGGGATTGGATTTCAAATGTGGATGAAAATGCATTATCTGTTGTAAAAAGAGACAATTTTTTTGGTTTGATGAATCTTAATGAAGAATTATTATTGCCAACAAAATTTGATTTTATCACACCGTGTATGAATGGTATTTATCTAGTTGTAAAAGATAATTTGTACGGTTTTTTTAATGCTATAGAAAAATGTTTTATAACCTCTATTACTTATAATTACAACAATGCAAATCCTGTTTCTTATTACACCAATGGCACACTTTTTAAATTGTTGCAGGGCGATAAAGTAGCTTTGATAGATGCTAATGGTAAGCAATCTATTCCTTTTGGGCAATATCAAGATGTTTACTTTGCCAAATCTAATATCATTCGGGTTCAAAAAAATTCGAAGTATGGTTTTGTAGATAGAAAATTAAAACCAATTACATCTATGGATTATGAAGATGCTACAGATTTTAATTTTAATACAGCAATTACGTATAAAAAATCAACCGTTTTTTTAATTGACAACGAAGGTGAAATTGTATTTAGTTTGAAAGAAGGAAAGATTGAGAACGAATTTAATACATCAGTTTATCGTTTAACTGATAAAGGTTTAAATGGATTGATAACATATTCGGGTGATATATTATTAAACGCCGAATTTAAAGAGATTACTGCTTTAAGTTCTACTTTGTATTTATGTTATAAAGATGGTGGAAATGTTTATTTATATAATATTTCTACAAAAAAACTGAAGAAATTATAGTTGTTTAAACACTTATTTCATTAAACCGCATTGTAAATACTGTACCTTTTCCAATTTCAGATTCAAAGGTAATGGTACCACCAAAAGACATCACCGAATTTTTTACCATCGCTACTCCTAAACCTGGTCCTGTAGTTTTAGTGGTGAAATTTGGTGTAAATAATTTATGCTTGAGTTCATCCGGAATTCCAACACCGTTATCCCTAATTGAAATTTCGATAAATTCATTTTCTTTATGCGCTAATAAATGAATGAATCCCTTTTTAGTTTCTGGGATTGATTGCTCGGCATTTTTAAGTAAGTTTGTAAATACACGAATACATTGTTCTTTATCGGCTTTTATCCACAAATCGGTATTACATTCAATCGTTATATCGCATGATGAATTTTGTTTAAACAACTCCGTAATGTTTTCTATTATTTCTTTAAGATTAACGGGTTCTAAATTGGCATTAGGTAATTTAGCAAAATTTGAGAACTCAGTGGCTATGTGAGATAGTGTGTCTATTTGTTCTATTAATATTTTGGAAACTTTTACCACCTTTTCATTCATTTCTTCGGGATGGTGTTCGGCGATGCGTTGCAAATGTTGAATGTTCAATTTCATTGGTGTAAGCGGATTTTTAATTTCATGCGCTACTTGTTTGGCCATTTCTCGCCATGCCGTTTCTCTTTCTGAAGCTGCTAATAACTCCGAACTTTTTTCAAGTTTAACCAGCATTTTATTGTACTCTTCTACCAGATTGCCAATTTCGTCTTTGGTTTTCCATTTTAGCGATTCGTTATATTTACCAAACTGAATATTAGATATTTGTTCTTGAATAATACGCAAAGGCTTGGTAAGTAAATTAGAAATTAACAACGCAGTTAATGTGGTAATAACAAATAAGATGGTATAAATATTAATTAAGGTGGTTAAATAGGCTGTTAATTCTTTTTCTAAATCTTTTTGTCTTGAAAAATAAGGTAAATTAATATAGCCTAGTAATTTGTCTTGTGAGTTATAAAATGGAATGTATGATGATAAGTAATTAAGCGACCCGATATTTTCTTTTTGAGTGAAATTAGCTTTGATACCTTGTTCAAAATTCATGAATGCTATAGGGTTCATAAATTTAGAGAGTAAACCTTGGTCATAAATTGCTGGTTGTGAACTGGTATATAACATACCATTACTGCTAAATAATGAAATGTCGCTACCAAATAATTGGGATAAACGTTTTAATCGGAAGGTTGTATTATCTTTCATTTGAACATCAAGTGATTCTTGCTGACCAGTGCTTTGTTGTAACTCTTTTAAAACGGATTGTGCTTTTAACACTAAGTCTTTTTTATTTTTAAATTCAAATTGAGAGGTAACAACCCACACCGTTCCAGTGGCTACTACCGCTAATGAAATAATAACTACAGAAACCAAAATAACTTGAATACGTGTGTTGAGTGATTTAAATTGTAAATGGCGTTTAATTACTAAGGCATTGAACCATATTGTAATTAAAACAATAACAGAAAATAAAGCAAATAAGTAAGAATTAAAAGTAAACCGACCCCAAAATCCAAATCCTTTATCAGTAATTATTACGGTACTATTAGAACTTACATCGTATCTAAAATGTTGAAACGAGCTGTTGTCGTTCGATTTAAAACTACTTTCTTTTATTAATAATGGATATTGAAATTCACCAAATGTAGAAAGTAGTTTACCTGATTCAAATACAGCATACGAAATATGCTTATTCTCAAATTTATTTTCTAATGACTTATCCAATAATAAATCAGGGAAAGCTCCAAGATTAACAGCCTGTTTAGGTTCTAATTGCAGAAACAGATGAAATGTTTTACTTGAGTCTGAAGTTACATCATCTATTTTTAGGTGGGCAATGTATCGTATATTTTTTCTATCACGATTAATAAAATATAAATCATCACATATAGTTTGACTTCCAGATTTTTCAATTTGTAATTTAAAATAGTCTTCATTCAAATACTCTGGATTTATATTGGTGAAAATAGGCGTACAGTCATTTTTAAATAACGACATAATGATTTCATAACGCTCAAAATATCCACTAAAGTTTACCTGCCTCAAACTTTGTTCAATTTGATCGGCGCTTAGGGGTAAGAGCGTTAATAAATTTTTTAGTTTTATATCTGTTTTTATGGCATTACTTACTTTAATAAATTCATTTTCAGCAACAACATCTTGTTTGTCAGTTAATGATTGAGAGATCACTTCATAAGTTTGAGTTTTATTTATTTTTTCATATCTATTAAATAATGTTGAGGTAATTAATGTGAAAATTAAGATGATTAATCCAACATTGATGATATTAAAACTCATCTTTAATTTTTGAAACACATAAGGTAATGGTGTAAGAAGTAAAAACAAAAGATGTTTCAAGTCGCTATTTGAAGAGCTTTCAATACAAAACTTATAGATAGCATAACTTAGTATGAAAGTGTAAAAAACAAGTATATATTTTGTATTGGAATGTAATATTAAGATTGTTTTTTCAATAAAAAGATAAAAGGCATAGCATAAGAGACCAACTGAAACTATTCCTATAAAACTATAAGGTGTAATATTAAATAGCTCATTGATATTGTATGAGACCGTAGAATTATTAATTAAGCTACTTATAAGCTGTGTAAGTCCTAAGGAAAATAGGATAACAACTAATGATTGTATAATGAGCCATATGTTTTTTTGCCAATTTCTTTGAAATTCATAAGTGTAATTTTTGTAAAATAGAACGGAAATAAAAAATAGTATTAAGCTATTTATTAATGTGTCACCCAGATAACCAAAATAAAAGGAAGATGCATTGGCGAAGATTTTAGCATCATATAATGAACTATGATAAAAAATGTCAGGAATTTTAAAATAAATCATGACTGTTCGTGTTACAAATGCAAGGATAGTAATTGTGAGTAAGCTATATAGTTTATGTTGTATAGTAGATTTTACTAAAATGTAAATACTCCATAAGAATAGTATAAAAGAGATAAGTTGTAGAATGAAACAGTAACCAATTATTTTTGTACTCTTATATAAACCTTCGGTGCGATAGATCTCAAATAATAAAGGACCATTTTTAGATTTAACTGCATGATTAAGGTAACTTACTGGTGCAATTAGTTTAGTATGTTCCGGTAAATTTAGCCATGTACTAAATTGATTATTAAGGTATCTATTCTCAAAATCATATTCGTTTTTTATATTAATCAGTGCTATTAAAGTGTATTCCGAGTTATTATAATCTGTTTTTTTAATGTATTCGTACCAACCATTTCTAATTTTTATAAGTTGTATGTTATACTCGTTGGTGTAATTATAAAAATCAATGGTTGGTTGGTTATCCGACCAAAAACATAAACTATCGTTTTTATAAGCATATATGGAAATATCTTCTGTTTTTTTGAGTGTTTCAAGTAATTCTTGGTTTACAACAAAAATGTTTTGTTTTTTTGATGAATCAATGTTAAGGGCAAGCCTTTTTAATAATTCTTCAGCTTCAGTTTCTTTGTCTTGTAGAGCTTCCTCGGCGTTTTTAGCTAATTCTTGAGTTGTAAAATTATTGCCTTGAGAAATGATAAAAGAAAAAACACCTAGCAAGATGCTGCTAAGTAGTACAATATAAAAGCTAAAAGGCAGATTTTTCATTTATATAAGAGCCAATTTACTGCTTTTTAACTAAATTTTATGGACTAAAATCCTTTTTTTTGAAGATTTAATTATATTTGTGTATTAACCTTAAAAATATGGCAAAGCAAACAACTGTATCTAAACAACCCGTTTTTACTGAATTAAAGAATACTTACCGTTTTTTTCCATTTAAAAACCATAAAACACCTTTTATAGTAATTTTATTACTAGGTTTAATTTTTAATATTACTACACTACATAATGAATACGCTCTAGATGATGGCATTATTATTCATCAAAACGATCACGTAATTAAAGGCGTAAAGGGCATAAAGGATATTATGACCAAAGATGCCTACGAAAGTTTTTATCGCCGAATGAATGCTACTGATCAATTAGCTGGAGGACGTTATCGTCCTTTATCGGTAGTAAGTTTTGCTATTGAACAGCAAATTATAGGTGCTTATCCTAAAGATGGATTATATCCTGCCAATTGTTGGGACTTGAATGGTAATAAAATAAACGATAAAGAAGAAGACATTAATAATGATGGTGTATTTAACGAAGTTGATTGTCAGGTAAAAGGTGCACCACTTCGTCACTTTATAAATATTATTTCCTTAATTATTGGAGTAATGTTGCTTTATATGGTATTTAGAGATTATATGTTTAAAGAAAACCATGATTTGGCTTTTTTGTCGGCACTCATTTTTTTAATGCATCCAATTCACACCGAGGTAATTGCTAATGTGAAGAGTAGAGATGAGATTTTTTCGTTAATTTTTATATCGCTTACTTTCTTATATTCTTTTAAGTATATGGAAAATCGAACTACCAAAAATTTATTTTGGGCATCGATTAATTTTCTTTTGGCATTGCTCTCAAAAGAGTATGCCGTTGTTTTAATTGGTTTAATTCCTGTTGCTTTTTATATATTTGGATATATTGAGTTTGATTACAAGAAATTTACTCAATCAAAAGAATTTAAACAAACACTTTATGTGTTTGGTGCGTTCTTTATTTGTGCGGTGCTTATGTTAATGGTTAAGCGTAGTTCAGATATGCATGTTCAGCCAGGGCAAAAAGCTACTTCATCTTATTGGTTATTCCCAATTGTATATTTAATAGTAGGTGTATTTTTATTAGGTAATAATAAACGTAAGGACTTTGGAACATTAATGAGTTGGAATTTCTTTATTGTGTTATTTTACTTAGGTATGCGTTTAGTAGCTGTAAAATTAAAACCTGGTGTTCCAGATACTGAAATTCTTAACAATCCCTATTTGTTAGCTACTGGCGAAGAGCGTTTTATGTCTAAGGCTTATGTATTATTAAAATATTTCACGCTCTGTATTCTTCCACATCCATTGTCTTCCGATTATTCATATAATACCATTGAGTATCGTCATTTTACAAGTTGGGATTCTATTCTTTCTATTTTTCTACATTTAGGTTTAGCTTATATTGGATTTAAGTTAGTATTACGTAAGCATGTTTTAGGGTTTGCTATTGCTACTTATTTTGCTTTCTTGTTAATGATTGGTAATATCTTAATGGATATTGGAGCTACCATGGGTGAGCGTTTATTGTTTCACTCTACCATTGGTTTCGCTATTGCATTTGGATGGTTTATATTACAAGGTATTGAGAAACTACCACAGAGTATCAGTGTAAACTCAAAACGTGTAGTTTTAATTAGTATAGTTGCTGTCATGACTTTTTTATATGGATTTAAAACATGGGAGCGTAACTGGGATTGGAAAAGTGATATAACCTTATTCTTAAAGGATGTTGAAACGATGCCAAATTCCGTTTTGGTATTAGGTAATGCCGGTGCTCGATATATTGATTTAGCAGATACTAAAACTTATGTTTCTAATCCATACGATAGTACTTTAATACAACTGAGAGATTTAAGTGTTAAGGAAGGAGAAGCTAACTTAGGAACTTTAGATAAGATAAGCCAGTATTTAAAACCAAAAGTAGGTTCTATTGAGACTTATCACGTAGATTCAGTAGATCCAGTAGAGTTTAAACAAAAACGCACAGCCTTCTTAGAAAAAGGATTAAAATATTTAAAACATGCTATCGAACTACACCCACGCTATGTGAATGGTTACTTAAATCTTGGTTTAGGTAGCTATAAATTAGGAAGGGATAGAGATGCACTATTTTATTGGAAACAAGCTGAAGCCTTATACCCAAATAACCCATATTTAAAAAATTATTACATTGTATTTTATAATGATTTAATTAATAGAGGTTATCAAAAAGCACAACGCGGACAGTTAGATAGTGCTATCTATGAATTAAGAAAAACTATTATTCTTAATAGATTTAATCCAGAAGGTTTTTATAATTTAGGAGGTGCTTATTATCAAAACAAACAATATGACAAGGCTAAATTTTATTGGGAGCAGTGTTTAAAAATTAAGCCAGATCATGCGCAAGCTAAAGCGGGGTTATCTACTATTATTACTGTTACCGTACCTACACCACCCGCAACTGCAAATAAATAATATTTATTAAAAAATTTTATATGACTATGTCTTCTAAATATCCTAAGGGATTGTTTTTCCTCGTGTTTACTGAGTTTTGGGAACGATTTGGATACTATCTCATGATAGGGATTTTTACGCTCTATATGACAGCAGATATCTCGGAGGGTGGTTTTGGATGGGATAATTCTGATGCTGCTGATATATACGGAACCTTTATAGCAGTGGCATATCTTACACCATTTATGGGTGGATTATTAGCAGATATAAAGATTGGTTATAGGCTTTCTATTACAATTGGTGGAATATTGATGGGAACGGGTTATTGCTTATTAGCGGTACATGAACAATGGGCTTTTTATACAGCTTTAGTTATAATGGTTGTTGGTAATGGTTTCTTTAAGCCTAATATTTCTACATTGCTTGGTAATCTATTTAATGACCCGCAATATAAAAGTCATAAAGATACAGGATATAATATATTTTATATGGGCATTAATTTAGGTGCATTTATTTGCAATTTTATTGCAGCCATTATGCGTAATAAGATTGGATGGCACGGAGCCTTTATAGCGGCTGGTATTGGTATGTTCTTAGGAGTAATTACTTTTTGGATAGGAATGAAACATTATAAACATGTGGATATAAGAAAAGAACCTACACCAGAAGATAAACCTTTAGTTATACAATTTATTAAGGTTTTAGGGGCTGGCTTGACATTTGCTTGCATTGGTTGGTTTATACCAGGTACAATATCTAGTAGTAATAGCACTGATGCATTTTTTATGTTTTGTATTCCGGTTGTTTATTTCTATTCTTCTATCTATGCTAAATCTACTACCGAAGAAAAGAAACCTCTTGGAACCATGTTTACCATCTTTATTATTGTAATTTTATTTTGGGCAATATTTAAACAAAACGGTACTGCACTAACTACTTATGCGAAATACTATACTGATAGAGAAGTGTCTACAAGTATTGCTCCTACAATTGATAATTTGGGATTTTCTGATAAAACGATTTATGAGAAAAAAGAAGTTCCTCAATTAGATAACCAATTCCGAAAACAAAAGGATGTAAATGGTGATGTGATAAATATTACAGATTATCCAGCTTATTTTAAAAATGTGGAAACTGATCAATTGCCTGCCGAAGGAGAAAGTATAAATTTAATGAATACAGAACTTTTTCAATCAATTAATCCTTTTTTTGTAGTTATACTTACTCCTTTACTTATTTCGTTGTTTGGATTTATGCGTCGTCATAAGAAAGAACCAACTACTGCTTCAAAAATTGCTCTAGGCTTATTAATTAGTGCTTTATCTACTTTAGTTATGGTAATCGCAGTTTATATAACTGAGAATGGTGCTCATAAAGCAAGTGCTTGGTGGTTAATTGCAAGTTATGGAATTATTACTGTAGGAGAATTATGTTTAAGTCCAATGGGATTGTCTATGGTGTCTAAATTAGCACCTGTTCGTTTAACATCTTTAATGATGGGAGGATGGATGTTGGCAACAGCAATTGGAAATAAAGTAAGTGGAGAATTGGGGAAGAATTGGGATAAATTTGATAATAAAGCAAATTATTTTTGGCTTAATTTTTTATTATTGTTTATTGCATTTGCTATCATGGTGTCTTTATTAAAGAAACTTAATAAGGTTTTCAAGGAAGATTAAATCTCTAACCTTTTTTGAACCACTTAGGTTTGCTTTAGAAATTGGTAGAGAGAATTAAAAAATCAATAAGATATGAAATTTCACGGGTCATATATAGTCAAAACTTCACTGAAAGTGAACTCATATTTTGAATAGGCCTTAGTTCGTAATAGGATTACTAACATTTTTTTCAGTATTATGCCAAAAAAAAAATGACTGTTCTTTTGGAACAGCCATTTTAAGTTATTATAAAGTTTTTATTTAAGCAGAGATGACAGATGATAACACATTATTCATGTTTCTTACTGCATCTGCACTTTTAGCAAAAGCAGCTTTTTCTTCGTCATTAAGTTTAAAGTCGATGATTTTCTCCCATCCATTTTTTCCAATTAATACAGGCACACCTAAACAAATGTCTTTTTGCCCATATTCACCTTCAAGATAAACTGAACAAGGTATTAATCGTTTTTGATCGTTTAAAATGCTTTCAACTATAGTGGCAACAGCAGCACCTGGCGCGTACCAAGCCGATGTACCTAATAAACCAGTTAAGGTTGCACCTCCAACCATAGTAGCCGCTGAAATCTTATTTAATGTTTCTGTATCTAAAGTTTGAGATACAGGCACACCATTGTGAGTAGCTAAGCGTGTTAAAGGAATCATAGTCGTATCTCCATGTCCACCAATTACTACTCCTTGTACATCACTTGCTGGTGCGCCTAATGCTTGAGATAAATAATAGTTGAAACGAGCACTATCTAATGCACCTCCCATACCAATAATACGGTTTTTAGGTAATTTACTTTCTTTAAAAGCAAGGTATGCCATAGTATCCATTGGATTTGATACGATGATGATAATAGCATTTGGTGAATGTTTTAATACATTTTCAGTTACTGTTTTCACAATACCTGCATTAATACCAATTAATTCTTCGCGTGTCATACCTGGTTTACGTGGGATTCCAGAAGTTACAACAACAACATCGCTATTTGCTGTTTTTGAATAATCATTTGTACTTCCAGAGATACGTGTATTAAAACCGTTTAATGATGCTGTTTGCATCAAATCCATTGCTTTTCCCTCTGCAAAATTCTCTTTAATATCAAGAATTACTACTTCACTTGCAATTTTACGTAGTGCGATGTACTCTGCACAAGTAGCACCAACATTTCCGGCGCCTATTACTGATACTTTTGTCATGTTGTTTAATTTTTATAGAATGAATAAATTTTTTTAATGATTACGCTTTTGCTTCTTGAGCTTTCTTAATAATAGCTTTAATATTATCCGTGGTAGTAGAACCTGGTCTTTCAATTGGAGATCCTAGTGCTCTATCCCATATTAAACTTGCTAACACTCCTAATGCTCTTGATACTCCAAATAATACAGTATAAAAGTCATATTCATGCATGCCATAATGTAACAATAATGCGCCTGAGTGTGCATCAACATTTGGCCAAGGGTTTTTTATTTTTCCTGTAGATTCTAAAATAGGTGGAGCTACTTCATAAATCATTTGCACAATTTCACAAATACTATCGTTTTTAATATATGTCTTATAAAAATCTTGCTGTGCCGTAAATCTTGGATCTGTTTTACGAAGTACAGCATGTCCATATCCAGGAACTACCTTTCCTTCTGCTAAAGTTTTTTTAATGTATTCTGCAATCTGTTCTTTTGTTGGTAAACCGCCTCCTAGGTTTTCTTTTAATTCCATTATCCATCCTAGTACTTCTTGATTTGCTAACCCGTGTAACGGTCCAGCTAAACCATTCATTCCAGCTGCAAAAGCTAAATATGGGTCGCTTAATGCTGAGCCTACTAAATGTGTAGTGTGAGCTGATACATTTCCTCCTTCATGGTCTGCATGAATAGTTAAATACAATCGCATTAAACGTTTCATGTCAAATTCTTCGTAACCTAACATGTGTGCAAAGTTTGCTGCCCAGTCAAGTTTATGATTTGGTTCAATATGTACACCATTTTTATATTTACGACGATAGATATAAGCTGCAACCCTTGGTAAACGTGCAATTAGATTCATAGAATCTTCATAAACATAATCCCAATAATCTTTTTTATTTATTCCTTTTGCATAAGCTTTAGCAAATACACTTTCAGTTTGCATCGCCATAATAGCTAATACAAACTGAGTCATAGGATGTGTATCAACTGGTAGTTTCTCAATAACATCGAAAACATGCTTTGGAACATTACTTCTCTTTTGCCATTCGTTAGTTATGAAATTAACATCATCTGCAGTGGGTAATTCACCAACCAACATTAAATAAAAAATCCCTTCTGGTAATGGTTCAGTTCCACCTGGTGCTTTAGGAAGTTGTTTCCTTAATTCTGGAATAGAATAACCTCTAAATCTAATACCCTCTTCTGCATCTAATTTTGATGTTTCAGTAATCATACCAGTCATGCCCTTCATGCCTTGATATACTTGAGCAACGGTAATTTCACCAAGTTTTAAATCACCATGATTCTTAATGATATCTTTAACTTCTGCTGCTAGAGGCACAGCCTTTTCACGAAATTTATCTTTTAACCTATCCATATATAATTCTTTTTAATCTCGTAAATTTAGGTAGTGTAATGATTTAAACCAATTAAAATGATAAATATTTTTTTAAAGTATCTTAAATTTATTGTAAAGTACGTATAGATAAGTGTTTTTGGCCATACTTCAACTAATTAGCATGATAAATATCACTGATATAAATGGTATAGATTTTATTAAATCTTGTGGTAAATCCGTATAAATCAGTAACTATTGAGATTTTGCTATTTAAATCATAGCAAAAAAAAGAGGCTACCCTTTTTGAGATAGCCTCTTTGTATTTAATGTATAAGGATTGAATTACTTCACCAGAGTAACATGCCCGATATATTCATGTTTTTTTCCGAGCACATCAGTAAGTTTTACTTTCCACACATACACTTCTTGTTTGGTTCTAGAATTTCCTTTTACAGAGCCATCCCATCCTTTAGCTAAATCGTCGGTATAAAATACTTTTTCACCCCATCTGTCGAAGATCCACA
>JADLER010000055.1 GCA_020846025.1 Bacteroidia bacterium
GTTTTCTTGCCTACTCAATCCCCCTCTACCCTCCCCCCAAAAAACCAAAACCAATTTTTGAATAAACCAACCCCCTTGCGGTGACGGTAACAAATGCCAATAGCAACACTAAAACCCTCAATCCCTTTACAGCATTACCCGCTGCTTGTTTTTAACCCCGGCAAAGGCACCCGTATTTTACGTAGAACTACGTAAAAATGGCGTAGAACTACGCATTTTCATTTACCGTAGAACTACGTAAATTTTGCGTAGAAATACGGTTGGTATTGTGAGGGGGAATGGGGAGGTTTGGGGAATTGGATAGTTTGTCCAATATATTAGTTAGCGCAAGCATAAAGACAGAACAAAGCGATGAACCCAATTTACACTGACATACATATTCACACATCTGACAATCCTGACCAGATAAACGAAAGTTACGACCTTGACACACTTTTAAACAAAATAAAAGAGTTCAATGGGTACTCTGACTTTTTAATTTCAATTACAGACCACAACACCATAAACAAGAAGACATACCTTGAAGCTGTTTCAAAAAACATAAATATAATTCTTGGTGTAGAACTTCACATAAAAAACTATGACGATTGCCCTGCATATCATTGTCATATATACTTCGACCTACCAGTAATAACAGAAACAATAATTGACGACTTAAATGTAAAATTGAATAAACTCTATCCTAAAAAGCAGGTTGAGAAAAAAGACCCGTCAATTCCAAGAATTCAAGATATTGTTAACGAGTTTGATATTTATGAATTTATGTTGTTGCCTCACGGTGGACAATCTCACGCCACATTTGATACTTCGATTCCATCAGACGTTAAGTTTGACACAACATTAGAAAAAAGCATTTACTACAATCAATTTGACGGATTTACTGCAAGAGGAGATGTTAAATTAGAAAAAACGCAAGAATATTTTAAAAGACTTGGAATTAATGAGTTTGTTAACCTTGTTACTTGTAGTGACAATTACGACCCCAAAAATTATCCAAATGGTAAAGATAAAAACCCATTTAAACCAACTTGGATGTTAGCAAAGCCAACATTCAATGGCTTACGTCTCTCTCTTTCGGAACAATCACGTCTTATTTACGCTGATGAAAAACCTAAATTTTGGTCTGAGACAATCAAAACAATTAAACATTCAAAAGAAAACATAGAAATTGATGTTGAACTTACACCAGGACTTAACGTAATAATCGGTGGTTCTTCAAGTGGCAAAACTTTGTTAGCGGATTCCATTTATCACTGTATTTGTGGAAATCCTGCAAACGAAAACTATAGCAGATATGAAACAGGTAAAATTCAAATAGAAAATCCGTCAAAAATGACACCGCATTATCTTTCACAAAACTATATAATGAGTGTTTTGAATAATATCTCAGAAGATAATATTGAAAATATTGACATCATTAAAAGAGTTTTCCCTGGTGACGAAGACATTAAAGACGGAATTGATAATGGCTTAAGGACTTTGAAAAAGAGCATACAAGACTTGGTGAAAAGTGTAAAGGTTATTGAAACAGAAACTGCTAACCTTAACAAAATACCAGTCTTTTCCAGACTAATTACAAGTGAAAATATTGACACAAATATATTTGAAGGATTCCAGCCGTTCGAACAAGAACTTAGCAAACTTCGTTTTTCACAAATTCAGTACAATACGTTTAATCAAAATCTAAATGAGTTAGATAGTTTCTTGACCGCATATCCTTTTGTAAAACATAAAAGCGAACTGATTGAGGAATTGAAAGAAGAATTAGAGATTGCGATTAATGCATTTAATAGTGAATCCAAGGTTAGAAAAATTATCACTAAGGAGAAAGAAGATTACGATACGTATTTAAAAACAACCGACTCAGAGGCACAGAACAAAAAACAAAACTTTGACAAACTAATTGATTCATTAAAGAAATACTCTAGAGCTTATCGTGATTTCTTCAAAGTAATTGAAGTTATTTCAACATACACGGTAAAATTTGATTCAGAAGAAATTGAATCAATGGGACATAAGCTATTTATTGAAAATGATTTTGTTTTAAACAAAGATAAATTTATTGAGGTAGTGAATCATTTTATCAAAAAACCGATTGTAAATTTTACAACGATAACACCTGAACTTTTCTTTGAATCAAATTTCAAACAGCAAAAGCCAAAGGTTCACAATTATGACGACTTTGAAAATAAGATATATGGTAAATTTGAAGAACTAAACAAGAAAAAATATAAGATTGTTACAAATGACGGACGAGAATTTGACAAACTAAGTCCAGGTTGGAAAACATCTGTAATTCTTGACATCATACTTGGTTACGACAAAGACATTTCTCCAATTATTATTGACCAACCCGAAGACAATCTAGCAACAAACTACATAAATAAAGGTTTAGTAACTGCTATTAAAAAGATTAAAACCAAAAAACAAATAATTTTGGTTTCTCACAATGCGACAATTCCAATGTTAGCAGATGCTCAAAACATTGTTTTGTGTCGTAACGAAAACAATAAGCTAATAATAAAATCAAGTCCACTTGAAGGTTCAATAAACGGTAAAAGTATGGTTGACTACATCGCTGAGATTACAGACGGTGGCAAAGCATCAATAAAGAAAAGAGTTAAAAAGTATAATCTCAAAAAATTTGCAGAATAATGAAATTAGTTTTTTCAAAAAATAGTAGCAACGAAATTGAAATTAAAATTCAAACAGGGACAGTATTAGCAGACTTTTCTTATACAGAAATGGTAAGACAACTATTACAAGATAACAAGTTTGAAGACACAAATTTCGGAACTCTGACAGCAGAGGAGCAACAAAAAATAAATTCAATGCTTGATAAAATAGTTGCTGTATTTAACGGAGAAGAGAAAGATAGTTAATGACAAAAAACTGAAATGCCTGCAGCTAACAACAGCGGTTTGGAATTGTATTACCTATTTGTTGTTTTAATAAAAACAATAACGTAAGTGAGACGCTTGAGGTATTAAAGAATATTTCACACGGTAATTGTCGATATGTTCCGCAGTTTAAAATATTATAAATAACTTTTATTACATTCCCAAAACCTTATAAATGAAAAGTCAGTTTCTTTTTTTAATGTTATTATTTCTGAATTGGGGTTATTCTCAAAAACCTGTGTTACTTAAAGATATAAATCCAAA
>JADLER010000056.1 GCA_020846025.1 Bacteroidia bacterium
CTATTGCAGATGAAGCCAAATATCGTGGTGCTTTAATGGCTAATATTTTCAACTCCAAAATTGAGATAATAAAATCTAAACAAAACAACTAACAATTATTTTGTGTAACCAAGTCTATAACTTCCCAATTTGCGATCTTATGGCATGCTCTTGTAATTTCACTCATAAACTTCCACATTTTGTTACCAATCTTTTATTAATCTTTTCAATTCCATTTAAACTTTCTACTTCCTGATAATTTAAACCGATAGATAAATCCGCTCCAACGGCTAAGGAACTTCTAAATTTTAATTATATCACCTTTCTAATAAAAATATTAACTCTAGGTTAATTAAAATCTATTATATATTTTTATCGTACACTAATAATTATTTTTTATATTTAAGTAATTAATTTTTTTCTATTCTAGAATAAATGGGACTTAAGATATCTCTTGCCGATGATCACAACATAGTTGCTCAAGGTTTGGCATCGTTAATTAATCAAATACCTAATATTAGTACATTAAAAATTTTTAATAACGGTAAAGAATTATTTGATAATTGTTTAATCGAACAACCCGATATAGTTTTTTTAGACTTTGAAATGCCTATTTGGGATGGCAAAAAAACCCTTAAAGAATTAAAAATTAAATTCCCTAATATTCGTTGTTATATACTTTCTATGCTTAATGAAAAGGCTATTATTGATGATTGTATTAGTAAAGGGGCGTCGGGTTATTTAAGTAAAAACTGTACTTTAAACGAATTGCATGAAGCTATAAATAATACATCAGAAGTTTACTTTTCAAAAGAAGTTTTAACTCACCTGAGTGGCTACGGAACAACTAAAAAAGAACAAGTTTTTTTACTCAACGAACCATTAACCGATCGTGAAAAAGAGGTGCTATCACTTTTGTGCGATGGTTTATCTCCTAAAGAAATTGCTGAAAACCTATTTGTAAGCATCCGAACAATAGATACGCATAAAACCAATATTATGCAAAAATTTGATGTAAACTCGGTAGGAAAATTAATTAGTGTGGCAATTAAAAATAAAATCGTATAGTAACGCATGGCTACAAAAACAAAACTTGTTATTCTATTTATACTAGTTGCTATATCATTACAGTTTTATGCTCAAACCATTTCCGAATTACAAATTAAGTTAAAAAACGCAACTGATTCGTTAGATTTATCACAACTCAACGAAAAAATTGGGCAAGAATATTTTTATAAGGGCGAATTTATAAATGCATTAGAATATTTTACAAAATCATTAAAAATAGCTGAGGCAATGCAACATGAATATAATATTGCTAGTTGCTACAACAATATTTCCGCAGTTTATATGGAAACAGGAAAATTTAAAGAAGCTGAGGAATATGCTATTAAAGCATTGCAACTTTTTTTAAAACTAAATGATGATAACAAAGCAATTGCCAATGCCTACAATTCTTTAGCCAATGTTTATTACATGGAAATCAAAGATTCTTTGGCGGAGTATAATTATAAAAAAGCAATTGAATATCGTCATTTAGCTAAAGATTCAATTGGGTTAATTAGTACAAACAAAAATCTTGGTGCTCTATATTTTGAAATAGGAGATACTATACAAGGTATAGCTTACACAGAAGAAGCTCTAAGGTATTTAACCCAACGAAATAAACCATTAGAGTGGTTTTCATCATTTCTTGCTTTAGGAGAAATTTATACTTACAACGGAAATTTAACAAAAGGTAAAAACTATATTGACAGTTGTACTAAGCTATTACCCAAAATTAATTCTTTTCATAAAATTGATGACTATTACTATCTTTTGCATTTCTATTATTCAAAAAAAGGTAACCATCAACTGGCTTTAGAAAACTATAAGCTATATTCAAACTATAAAGATAGTATTTTGAATATCGAGTCAAACAAACAGTTACTAGAGTTAAAAACTCAATACGAAACCGAGAAAAAAGAAAAGCAAATAAAAGCACAACAAGATCTGTTGGAATTAGAAAAGAAAGAAAAAATATTATATACTTTCATTCTTGCGTTAGGTATAGCACTTTTGGTAGTATTTTTAATTTATATTAGAATTAAACATAAACACAAAACGAAACTCCTTTTAAATGAGCAAAAAGAAATAGCACTAAATAAAGTTATAGAAGCCGAAGAAAAAGAACGCACTCGAATAGCAAAAGATTTGCATGACGGTATTGTTCAGGATTTAACAGTAATAAAATTGAGTTTAAACGAAGTTGTTAACGAAACAACTGAGGAGGTGAGAGCTAAACTCAACAAAGTAAATCAAGAATTAGATGTTACTTCTAATGAGGTAAGAGAAATATCTTATCAATTAATGCCTGTAACCTTAAAAGAGCTCGGACTAGAAAAAGCATTGGAAGAATTACTCCATAAAATCTTATTTAAAAGCAATGTTGATTTCGATTTTCAATCAATAGGTATTGAAACTCGTTTGCCCGAAAATATTGAAGTAAATGTTTACCGTATTTGTCAGGAATTGCTAAATAATTCTATAAAACACAGCAAAGCCAACTATATTTCAATTTTATTACAAATAAAAAACAATACCCTCCAACTAACTTACGAAGACAATGGGGTTGGGTTTGATACCAAAAATGTAAAAAAAGGAATTGGTTTAAACAGTTTACACAGTCGAATTGAAATGATTAAAGGTTCTTTAAATTTCGACAATGAACAAGCAAAAGGAGTTACCGCTTTTATTAGAATACCTCTAAAATACGATAAATTACGTAGTTAAAATACGACAATTAGCTTAGATGTTACTTTTTCATATTATACACTTTTGTCTTATTAATTTAAAAAGTGAAGTATGAAAAAAACATTTATTAACGGAGCATTTATGCTCCTCTCTTTAGCTGCATCCGCTCAGCTAAAAGTAACAGTAAAATCTTTCGATTTAGAAAGTATCAATAAGAACAAAGGTTGGAATTTATATTCTGGATTTACAGATGCGGGTGGAAATACAATTATTAAACTTGGGCAACCAAAATGCGACCAAACTACAAGTGCTGGAGTCGTAACAACTTATGGTGTTGCATGGGATTTTGAAGAGTTAACTTTTGATAAGGAATTGAACTACTTAAAATCAACACCAAAGAATTTCGAAAATTCAGCCGAAGCTTTAAAATATGAAAATGTTTTGGGAAAAACCTATAGCGCGTCTAACATTAGCTTTAATGCTGGTGCAAGTATAAATGAACTAACGGCAAATGACTTTGGTAAAACATTTGTTATTCCAACAGCTGGACTAACAGGAGTTAGTAAAATTTCTCTTGCAAGAATTGAGTCAGAAGTAAAAGCAATTATGAACAATAAAGGAACAGCTCCTATTGGATGTAATCAATATCCTATTTTAAATGTACTTTCGTCAGAATCAATAACAGAAGAGAAAGGTCAAAAATGGATGCACATTAAATCATTCCCCCAAATAAATCATGCCGTATCGTTTTTTCAAGTTGATGGAGAAGGTTATCCTAAAGGGAAAATGAATTATGTGTTGCGTAGATTTAACGGAAATCTTGAAAAGGACAAAAAATTACACTTGGTATTTGAATACAACAATACTATTCAAATACTTGATGTAACAAAGCAAGATGGAAGTAAAGATTATGTTTTAATTTCTCAAACAAGCAACAAATACGCCCCAAAAGGATTGGAAATTAAAGCATCCGACTTTGCAGAAATAATATACATTGACGGTAATTCATTAGAAATTAAGTTTAAAGAATCGATAAAACTTCCTTACTCGAAATGGTTTGCTAGAGAAACAGTTGTAACTAATGACGGGGCAGTTTTAGTATTTGGACCAATAAGCAACAAAAATGATTATCTAGAAATGCCCGGAAGTGCGTTAACAATTGCAGATGCTAAAATTTTTAAAAATATCGTTAACGACCCTAAAAATTCTCCCAATCTGTTAGTGCTTAAAATCAACAACAATAAAGTGGAAAGTATAGTTTTAAATACTGTTGAGGATGCAAAAAAGGTAACTCACATTATTGGCGGAAGTAATAAGAAATCTAGCGGAATTCCAGTATTTAATTATCCTTCAACTGCAGAAAATTCCAATGCATTTTCAATTATTAGAAAAAATAATAGAAGAATCTACACTAAGGGTAATAAAATTATTTTCTGCTATCAAGCCCTCATAGAAGGGAGCACATCAAAGCCCCCAACACTTGGAGATATGACAGTAGCCATTTTTGATAATACAGGAAAAATTGAAAAAATGTTTCTAGTACCAGAATCTGATTTTGCAAACTATGAAGAATATTTTAATGCTAATAACTCAAAAATGTATTGGCTAACTTACGACTACGTAACACTTAATAAAGAAACAATGCCTTGTGTATATGAAGCAAAAAAAGTTCCTAACATGATAGCTACTATACCACAACTTTCGGTAATTGATTTAACAGGAAATACCGCAAGTGATATTCAAAAAATCACTAGTGAAGAATGGGGCATCGATGCTAAAAACCCTGTTGTTGCCAATACCGAAAATGAAATAATTTTTCAAGGAAAATCAACCTCTAAAAAAGCAAAAGATAGCGAATTAGTACTCATTAGAGTTGAGAAATAATTCATACTTCATTACTCACTCTAAAAGCACCGGAAACAATTCCGGTGCTTACTAAAAAAATAAAAACTTAAATTAAATACTGGAGTTTCCCCATTATTTTACTCAAAGTTAAAAAATAATTGGAACTCATCAGGCGGTTTTGATTTTTTGTTGATAGGAGTATTGTAAGATTTAAGCAGATCGTAAATTCCATCAGCCATTGAATAGCAAAAGAACACTGGTATAGCAAAGAATCGCTTGGCAAGAACAAATATTTTTTCTTTCATAATTTTCAACTTTAAGGAAGCTCCCATATAAATCATAGCAAAATATGCAACTGCCATTACTAGAGCTACCGTGTTTTTTATAGCAATTATCTTTCTCACTCTCACATCTTCAAGATTATAGGCTTGTTTTACATATCGATAGGTTTCATCGCATTTCCATCGTGTTAGATAATTATCAAGTATTTTATAGCATTGATTAGCGTCGTATAATGATAGTTGCTGATTGGTAATA
>JADLER010000057.1 GCA_020846025.1 Bacteroidia bacterium
CATCTGCATTAATTGCAACAGCAGTAATAGAAGCATTAGTTATTTCAGCAATTTTACTCGCATAATTTACAGCCTCTAAAGAAGCCTTTTTTACTTTTCCTTTATTTATTTCAGTATATACTAATATCATGGTTATTATTTTTAAATTGTTCTTTACTAAAAGTGCATTATATCACTTTTGCTTCGGTATGTAATAAATTTACCAATTCATCCATATTATTTTCGTCAATCATTTTGCAAGTTGTTCTACCAGTAGATAGTGCAAAAGATTTAACACTGGTTAAAGCTTCAGTAGTAGTAGCAGATAAAACAGTTAATGGTTTAGTACGTGCGGCCATAATACCTTTCATATTTGGAATTCTTTGTTCTGCCATACCCTTTGCACAAGATGCCACTAGAGGTAACTCACACTCTACAACTTGAATTCCACCATCAACATCGTGTTCTAGGCTAGCTTTATTACCTTCAATTTCTAACTTAGTAGCTAGTGAAATAAATGGTAAATCCATAAATCCAGCAATCATAGCTCCTACAGATGATCCATTATAGTTAATGGTTTCTTTACCTGTTAATATTAAATCGTAGCCATTATCTTTAGCATATTTTGCAATTTGCTCAGCAACAAAATAAGCATCTTGACTATCTGCATCAATTCTCACACCATCATCAGCACCTAACGCAAATCCTTTACGAATAGTAGCATCACTATCGGCTAATCCTACATGTAATAAAGTTACTTTCTCTGCTTTTCCTGCTTCTTTTAATTCTAATGCTCGCACTAAAGCAAACCATTCATCATAAGGATTAATTATAAATTGAACACCAGCTGTGTTAAATTGTGTATCGCCATTAGTAAAAGCAATTTTACTAGTGGTATCGGGTACATTACTAATTGGAACTAAAATTTTCATATTAATTTATTTATTTGATTCTAATCTATTCTCTAAATTTAGTTGTGTAAACATTTAAATTAATTGAATAGAACTTATTTTTTATTTAGGTGAGCAAATTTAGAAAAATATAGGCGCAAACCAAGAAGTAAGCGCCTAATTTTTATCAGGATTTTACCAAATCATAAAATTCTATCAATGAGTGCTTTACAGCTTTTGCTACAAGTAGTCTAAAATCCGATAATTGCCCATGAACATGTGCGCGCTCCAACGATTGATAGTATTTTAATCTACTAGTAAGACTGCCTTTTATGTTAGCAATGTAGTAGCCATTTTGTAATAAAATCAAATTCATTAGTAAACGTGAGGTACGACCATTACCATCAATAAAAGGATGTATGCCTACTAAAATTTGATGCATGTCTGCTGCCAATATTACGGGATGTAAATTCTTTTGATACCTGTTATAATAAGCTACTAACTCTTCCATTTTTTGAGGCACATCAAAAAATACAGGAGGCTCATGTTTACTGCCCGTAATTCTTACATCGGTGTGGCGATACTTACCTGCATCACTTGTTGTAATACCTTTTAAAACAAGGTAGTGCAACTCTTTTATAGTTCGTTCGGTTATATGAATTGATTTTTTTGCAATATCATTTACAAAATCTATGGCTTCTTTATGATTAATGGCCTCTAAATGCTCTTTTACACTTTTTCCGCCAATGGTAACACCCTCTTTAATTACCAAAGCGGTTTCTTGTAAGCTAAGTGTATTTCCCTCAATCTTATTACTTTCATAAGTGTAATCGGTAAAAAAGTACTCATTAAGTTTAAGCAATTGAGTTTTATTTAAAGGCTTTAAAGCATCTATCTCTTTTTTAATTACATCTATTTCATTTAATATTTTCATAAGTGGTTTTGATAAAACCTGTTGCTTTGATTTATTAATTAATTTTTGGTACCCACTAAGCTCTTCGTTTACTATTGCTAGTACATCTTCAAAATGCGGGTATTCTTTTATGCTACTTATTACTTTAGTGGCAAACCATAAATTCATTAACTCAACAGAATTTGCTTCATATAGTTGAACTAAACCTTCTAATTGTTCTTGCGTTGGAATTCTTAACCCGCTTTCAAATTTACTAATGAGTGATTGGTCAATTCTAAGGGTTTGAGCCACTTCAATCGTTTTTAGCTTTTTATTATTTCTTAATTCTTTTAATTTATACCCCAACATTATTACAAAATTTGTCAGGACAAAAATAGTCATATTTTTTGAATTTTCAAATTTTTATTTCAATTCATTTTATGTACCTTTGGATTCGTAACATTCATAAATTTTAAATAATGAGAACTATTGAATTTAGAGAGGCGCTTAGAGAAGCTATGAGCGAAGAAATGCGTAGAGATGAAACTGTTTTTTTAATGGGAGAGGAAGTAGCAGAATATAACGGTGCATATAAAGTGAGTAAAGGTATGTTAGCAGAATTTGGCGCTAAACGTGTGATTGACACACCAATTGCAGAGTTAGGATTTGCTGGAATTGGAGTTGGTGCTTCAGCAAACGGATTAAGACCCATTGTAGAATTTATGACTTTTAATTTCTCATTAGTAGCTATTGATCAAGTCATCAACTCAGCAGCAAAAATGTTAAGTATGAGTGGTGGCCAATATAATTGCCCAATAGTTTTTCGTGGCCCTACGGCTAGCGCTGGAATGCTTAGTTCGCAACATTCTCAAGCCTTTGAGAATTGGTATGCAAACTGTCCGGGATTAAAGGTAGTTGTACCTAGTAATGGTTATGACGCTAAAGGTCTTCTGAAGTCAGCAATTAGAGATAATGATCCTGTTATCTTTATGGAAAGTGAACAAATGTATGGCGACAAATGCGAAATTCCTGATGAAGAATATTTAATTCCGATAGGTGTAGCTGATATTAAAAAAACTGGAACCGATGTAACCATTGTTTCGTTTGGGAAAATCATGAAAGTAGCCATGGCTGCTGCTGCTGAACTTGAGAAAGAAGCCATAAGTGTAGAAGTAGTTGATTTACGTTCTGTAAGACCAATAGACTATGAAACGGTTATCAACTCTGTGAAAAAAACAAATCGCTTGGTAATTGTAGAAGAAGCTTGGCCATTGGCAAGTATTTCATCTGAAATTACATTTAAGGTTCAAAAGGAAGCATTTGATTATTTAGATGCACCTATAACTCGTATTACATCTGCTGACGTACCTTTACCTTATGCGCCCACTTTAATAGAAGCATCTTTACCAAATGTGGCTAGAACTATAAAAGCAGTTAAAGAAGTGATGTATCAAAAAGCGTAATTAGTTACAGATACTTTTACAGAAAAAGAGAGAGGCTTCCTAATTTTAGGAAGCCTCTCTCTTTTATATTAAGCATCAATTTTTGCATACTTAGCATTTTGTTCAATAAACTCTCTACGAGGAGGTACTTCATCGCCCATCAACATTGAGAATACACGATCTGCTTCTGCAGCACTATCAATAGAAACTTGACGAATTGTGCGTCTTTTTGGATCTAAAGTAGTTTCCCATAATTGTTCGGCATTCATTTCTCCTAAACCTTTATAACGTTGCACATTTACCGATTCTGGTTTATCTCCACCTAAGATTTTAATTTGTTCATTGCGGTCAGTTTCATTCCAGCAATAAACTTGGTCTTTTCCTTTTTTCACTAAATAAAGTGGAGGCGCCGCAATATAAATATGTCCTTTTTCAATTAATTCTTTCATGTGACGATAGAAGAACGTTAAAATTAAAGTGGTAATATGCGAGCCATCTACATCAGCATCACACATGATAATTACTTTATGATAACGTAATTTATCCATATTTAAAGCACGTTCGTCTTCTTTTGTTCCTCTAAACACACCAAGCGCTGTAAAAATATTTTTTATCTCTTCGTTTTCGTAAATCTTATACTCTAATGCTTTTTCTACATTTAAAATTTTACCTCGTAAAGGAAGTATGGCTTGAAAATCACGATTACGCCCTTGCTTTGCAGTTCCACCCGCCGAATCACCCTCAACTAAAAACAATTCACAAGCCGATGCATCATTATTTGCACAATCGGCTAACTTACCAGGTAATCCAGAGCCTGTCATAACCGATTTACGTTGTACCATTTCACGAGCCTTACGAGCGGCATGACGTGCAGTAGCAGCTAACACCACTTTATCTACAATTAATTTGGCTTGCTTTGGATTTTCTTCTAAGTAATTTCCTAGTGCTTCACTTATTGCTTGATCAACGGCACCAGTAACTTCATTATTTCCTAATTTAGTTTTAGTTTGTCCTTCAAATTGAGGTTCGGCAACTTTTACTGATACAATAGCAGTTAGTCCCTCTCTAAAATCATCACCACTAATTTCAAATTTTACTTTTGCTAATAAGCCATTTTTTTCGGCATAACTTTTTAAAGTACGAGTTAAGCCTCTACGAAAGCCCGCTAAATGGGTTCCTCCTTCGTGTGTATTAATATTGTTAACATAACTCTGAATACTTTCGCTGTATGAATTATTATAAAGCATTGCTACTTCCACAGGAATTCCCGATTTTTCTCCTTCTATATAAATGACACTATCCATCAATTTTTCTTTACCACCATCTATATATTGAACAAACTCTTTTAAACCACCTTCGCTATAAAAAGTCTCACTATGAGAATTCCCTTGTTCATCTTTATTACGATCATCTTCTAGAGTGATGTTTATGCCTTTATTTAAAAAAGCTAGTTCACGCATACGATTAGCTAAAGTTGCATAATTGTACTCCCCTACAGTAAAGATTGATAAATCGGGTTGAAATGTTTGAATTGTGCCACGATATGTTGTGTCTCCAATAACTTTAGCTGCATATAAAGGTTTACCACAGCTAAATTCCTGAACAGTAATTTGACCATCGCGATGTACCTCTGTTTTCATGTGTGTAGATAATGCGTTTACACAACTTACCCCAACACCATGTAATCCACCCGATACTTTATAGGTGTCTTTATCAAACTTACCACCCGCATGTAATACCGTCATTACTACCTCAAGCGCACTAACTCCCATTTTAGGATGAATACCTGTAGGAATACCACGGCCATCATCTTTTACACGAATCGCGTTATTTTCTAAAATAGTAACTGTAATGTTTTTACAATGACCTGCTAAAGCTTCATCAATAGAATTATCAACTACTTCATATACTAAATGATGTAATCCTTTAGTGCTTATATCGCCAATATACATGGCAGGTCGTTTTCTAACGGCTTCTAAACCCTCAAGCACCTGAATATTATCGGCACCATAATTTTTCTTATCTGTTGCTGCTGTTTCTCCCATAAAATATGTTTCGTATCAATTTATTTAATTATCCTTTAAATATACTGAATTTATCGCTATTTTAGGCACAGCTTTTACTAACAGAATGTTAATAAAACACAAGGCGATTTCCTGTTTTTTTAGTGAAAAAATTTGGAAATAAACAATAGTCTTTTTGATGGATTTCTACTTGATACCATCTAAAATTTGATGCAAATCTTCCATGGTTTTACAACGCACTTCTCTTGCTTTTGAACCTTCGAAAGGGCCAATAATACCAGCCGCTTCAAGCTGATCAACTATTCGTCCTGCGCGATTATAGCCTAGTTTCAATTTACGTTGTAGAAACGAGGCTGAACCTTGTTGAAATTGTACTACCAGCTTTGCGGCTTCTTCAAACATTTTATCACGTTCACTCAAATCCACTTCTTCTTTTCCATCACTTCCATCTTCTCCTACATACTCTGGCAATAAAAAGGCGCTTGGGTAGGCTCTTTGAGAACCTATGAACTCTGTGATTTTTTCTGCCTCAGGTGTATCTACAAAGGCGCATTGAATACGAATTAAATCATTTCCGGTACTTAATAACATATCTCCTCTTCCTATGAGTTGTTCAGCACCTCCTGCATCTAAAATTGTTCTCGAATCTATTTTACTAGTTACTCTAAATGCAATACGTGCTGGGAAATTAGCTTTAATGGTTCCGGTAATAATATTAACACTAGGGCGTTGTGTAGCGATAATTAAATGAATACCAATAGCGCGAGCTAATTGCGCTAAACGAGCAATAGGTGTTTCTACCTCTTTGCCGGCTGTCATTATTAAATCAGCAAACTCATCAACCACCAAAACAATGTAAGGTAAATATTTATGTCCTTCGTTCGGATTTAATTTTCTATTTATAAATTTTGCATTGTATTCTTTTATGTTTCTTACTTGTGCGTCTTGTAACAGAGCATATCGGTTATCCATCTCAATACACAAGGAGTTAAGCGTGTGAATCACCTTTGTGTTATCGGTAATAATGGCATCTTCAGCATTAGGTAATTTCGCTAAGAAATGTCTTTCGATTTTATTAAAAAGTGTAAGTTCTACTTTCTTAGGATCAACTAATACAAATTTTATTTGCGCAGGATGTTTTTTATACAACAACGAAACTAATATAGCATTTAATCCTACTGACTTACCTTGCCCTGTTGCACCGGCCATTAGTAAATGAGGCATTTTTGCTAAATCAGCTATAAAAATCTCGTTATTTATTGTTTTTCCAAGTGCAATTGGTAAGTCGTGCGAACTATTTTGAAACTTATCAGAAGCTATGATATTTCGCATTGGTACCATTTCTGGCGTTTGATTAGGCACTTCAATACCAATGGTTCCTCTTCCAGGAATTGGTGCTATAATACGTATTCCAAGCGCAGCTAAACTTAATGCAATGTCATCTTCTAGGTTTTTAATTTTAGAAATTCTTACACCAGCTGCAGGCACAATTTCATATAAGGTTACTGTAGGGCCAACCGTTGCAGAAATTTTATCTATTTCGATTCCGTAATTTTTAAGTGTTGTAACAATTCTATCTTTATTGGCGTTAAGTTCGTCGGCACTCACTTTAGCATTTCCTGTTCCGTAATCAATTAATAACTCGGGACTAGGAAATTGATAATTCCCTAAATCTAACGTTGGATCATATTGTCCAAATTCTTCTACTAACTGAGCCGCCTTTACTTCATCATCTAATGTAATTGAATTATCTTTAAGTTCTTCTTTTGCAAATTCTGGTTCTTGAACTAACTCATCTGCATTGGTAATGTTTAATTCTAAGACATTCAATTCTGGTTTAGAGGATTCAACTTGACTTGGCGTAATTTCTAATTCAACAGCTTTAGGCTCTTCTGTTTTAACATTATTATCAATAACTTCTACATCTTGAGACTTCACTTCAAAATCCAACAAAGCCTCTTCTTCTTCTTTAGTAAGTACTAAGTCTTTTTCATAAACGGTATTACCTTGATGCGAAAATTCTGGTTGTTCATTCTTAATTTCATTTTCAATAACTGGATTATCAGTACTTAAATTTTGAATAGTTGGTTTTTGAATATTAAAATTTAAGTTAATGCTTAATACTAGAAATGCTAACATGCTAAACACTAACACTGCTAAAGTGCCAATATTTCCAATATAATTTGAGATTTGAATATTTAATATATAACCATACCCACCACCTAAGTAGAATAATTTATCATTAAAAAAATAAGCAAGTGATAAACTTGTCCATATTAAGAAGAACAACCATTTAGCAGTAAATGCTGTGGGTTTTGCAATGGGTTTATTCAGTATTTTTTGTAATCCGTATATAACTAAAACAGGAACTAAGATGAATGATGAAACTCCAAACCATTTGTACATAAACAAATGAGAGATTAATGCGCCAAATTTTCCCAACCAATTATGTACTTTAGTATCTATATTAAAAAGCTCGCTTAATGGACCTAATACTTTATCTTGGTCTGTTTCCCAAGTGAAGATATATGAGGTGAGAGCTATAAATAAGTAAACCGCTAACAGGCAAATAGCAAGCCCAATTAATTTTTGACTTCTTTCATTTTTATATAACTCTACTGCATTATTCCAACGAGTAAGAAGAGTTGCTTTTTGCGAATCATTTTTCTCAATTTTTTTTGATGCAGTTGCTGATGTTTTTTTGGATTTATTTTTTGAGACTGATACGGACTCTTCAATATCATGTTGTTGATTTGAAGAGTCTTCAATGATTGGTTCTTCTATTGGTTGATTTTTAAATTTATTTTTACTTGTTGCCATCTTTTTACCGTATTAAAGATAAATGCAACAACTATACTATTTTTTTGATTCATAAGAGTGTTTTAAACAAAAGGATGTTTAATAAAAGGCATAAAAAAAGCCCCATAACATGGAGCTTTTAGATTTTTAATTTCATTCCTGGTCGAAGCACTTTAGTTTTTTTGATTCCATTTTTTTTACAAATAGATGTAATAGTAGTATGACATTTTATAGCAATATGTCCTAAAGTGTCGCCACTCTTTACAGTGTATATCTTGCCATATTTAGTAACCTTCAATTTTCCTGAAGTGCCACGTGTTAAGTTTAAATCTTTACGTTGGCGATTATGTAAAGCTCTTAAATCGTATTTATTCTCAACATCAGCTTTAGTAATTACAAATTCATTTTGTTTAAGTGTTCCGTTTACATAATCAATAAAATCTTCTGTGTCTAATGCCTGTCCCAAATAACGCATTTCAAAATGAAGATGTGATCCATAAGAATGTCCGGTATTTCCACCTAATCCTATCTTTTGTCCTGCCTCTATAGTTTGCCCTGCTTCTACTAGGATTTTAGATAAGTGTGCGTAAACAGTTTCTAATCCATTGGCATGACGGATAATAACTACATTACCATAACTTCTATTTAGTTTGGCAATACGCACCATTCCATCAAAAGCAGCAACAACGGTGTCGCCAGTTTCTAAATCTATATCTGTGCCATAGTGCGGGCGGCGTTTTCTCCACCCAAATTCAGAAGTAACACGACCATTAAAAGGTATTACAAAACCGCAATCAGAAGGCTCTGTTAACCTAATTATTGCAGAATCTTGTTTAAAACTTTCAGAAAAAGAATATGGATGAATGATTGTAGTATCCCATGATGTATATAAGTCATTAGATGGGAAAGCTAGTAACGAATCAGTCTCCACTTCTTCATCTATAGACACCAAAGCTAATGGATCGAGTAATGTTTTGGTTGTGTCGTCTTTTTCTTTTTTTACCACTTTTCTTTTGCCGTCATCTTTAAGTGGTTTTTCATCCGGATTCAAAAAAGTAGCAGAAACAGAGTATTTTGGTACAAAAATTGCCTTATTGGCATAAAGTGATAGCCCATTTAATACTATAAAAAATAGTGTTAAATAATAATATTTTGAGCCATTTATAACTTTCACTTTACAGACTTTTTTTAAAGTTTTGCAAAGATGTTCTTTTTTTTGAAAAAAGCAACTGTTATATCTGATTTCAGCAGGTATAATTATTAACATTTTAAATAAATTAACACCTACTAAAATCGTTAAAAAGTTAATTATCAGCGATTTACATTTTTTCTACAATTTTGAGGTATTATTAAGTAAATGATAATCAGGAACATCTTCTAGGATTTTCGGTTCTGTTGTGTTTAGTTGTAAACATATATGTTTCAACCCATTACTTAAAAATACGTATGGAACTTTTAACTGTATATTATATCGTAAAGCCTGATTAATGGTGTCTTGATTAATATTAATGATAGAAGATTTACACTCTACGATAAGAACTGGTTGTAGTGACGCATTATATATAAGTATATCAGTTCGACGTTTAGTATTATTTAAGATGAGCTGTTTTTCTATAGCCATACAACTAATTGGCACTTGCTTAAAATTTATTAGAAAATGAATAATATGTTGTCTTACCCATTCTTCAGGAGTTAATACTACAAATTTTTTACGAACGATGTCAAATATTTGTAAAATCTCTTTGTCATTATTCTGAAACCTAGTATTAAACTTTGGATAATTGAGTTCAGGTAGTAACATGAAATTTTTTAGTTAAATAATTTGTAAATTTACTTAATTTAAAAGAAGAATGGATGAAAACAAAAGAAGAGATTGTAAATAACTGGTTGCCGCGTTACACCGGAAAATCCTTAGACACCTTTGGCCAATACATACTATTAACAAATTTTTCTGGATATGTGAAACTTTTTGCCGAATGGAATCAAGTGCCTGTAGAAGGACAAGATAAACCTATGCAAACTGCTACACATGATAATATTACAATTATTAATTTCGGGATGGGAAGCGCAATGGCCGCCACTGTTATGGATTTATTAACGGCAATCCATCCTAAGGCAGTATTGTTTTTGGGAAAGTGTGGTGGCTTAAAGAAGAAAAATGAAATAGGCGATTTAATTTTGCCAATTGCTGCAATAAGAGGAGAAGGAGCTTCAAATGATTATTTTCCGAGCGAAGTGCCGGCGCTTCCAGCATTTAATTTACAAAAAGCCATATCTTATACCATACGATTAAGTGGTAGAGATTATTGGACAGGCACTGTTTATACAACCAATAGAAGGGTATGGGAATATGATGAGAAATTTAAAGAATATCTAAGAGTATTACGAGTGATGGCCATAGATATGGAAACAGCAACCATTTTTACAGTTGGCTTTCATAACGAAATACCAACAGGAGCTTTATTGTTAGTAAGCGACCAACCAATGATACCAGACGGTGTAAAAACTGAAGAAAGTGATAAAAAAGTAACTAACCAATTTGTAGATCAGCATTTACAAATTGGCATCAACTCTTTAAAAGAGTTACAAAATTCAGGAATATCGGTTAAGCATCTTAAATTCTAAAAAACACTTAGAATACATTATAGATTTTAGTTTCCTGAAATTTCTTGTAAAATTTAGGTGTTTTAGATCTAAATCTATGTCCGATAGAAAAGTTTACCGCACCATATTTTGATAGAATAGCAATGTTACTATAATTATACCAACTAAAATCAGACGTTCCACTTAAAAGAACGAAGAAGGAATTATAGTTTAAGCCTATACTTCCTCTTACATCTCCAGATATAGAAGTGTAAAAAACAGTTTGTGTGGGATAGGTATCTAAGTGTTTATAGGTTCTCCATTGTTCCTCTGGACCAAGAATTAAAGTAAAATTCATAAAAAAATGTTTCCATAGAACTAAATTTAAACTACCTCCACCATATACTGAAAATGCAAACACATCTAAACCATTCATGGTTCGATGCGTGTCATAATAATCTCTTACCTGAATTGGGAAAAAAGAACTATCCGAGTTTAAACGATTATAATAAACATTTGCCGATAGTACAAAACTAAATGAAGATTTAAGTTGCTGATAATTGCATGAATAGCCCGACTTAAAGGAAAAACGTTTTGAGTTGGTAAAAAATAAAAATTTAGTTTTATACGCTTCTGAAGCTAAACCTGGTGATTGTGTGTAGATGCCGGTTGTGTGAAAGCTTGTATCATAATTACGTGTGTTCGCATTATAAAAACCTTTATATTTTCTAAAACTATTTTCTAAAATCCATTTATTACCACCAAAATTTAACATATAGTTTTGATACGAAGTATTTCCTTTTTGCAGGGTTGTATTTGAAGGAAGTTTTGTGCCAAATGATACATTAAACTTATCATAGTTTAACTCAAATCCATAAATCAAATTAGCTTCAGCTGTTTGAGAAATATTCGACTTTTTTAATGAATCTTTTGTTAAGGTTTGACTAAAATCAATTTGATAATATCGGTACGAAATAAATGAAGACACAATTAATCGGTCGTTATACTTTGTATAATATAAAGAATCCCATTTTGTTTTTTGTGCAAGAATGGGTGAAATGAAAAAAATAAAAAATAAATTTGTCGTGAGTATAAGTCGAATCATAATAAAAAGTATTTAAAAATAATTTAAACATGAAAAAAGAAGTTTTTGATATTGAATCAAGGATAAATCATCTAATAAATATGCTGGTTGATTTTACACCTAAGTTAGTAGCTGCGATATTATTATTGTTGGTTGGTTTATGGTTTATTAATAGATTATCAAAAATAGCTACAAAATCAATGGAAAGAAGAGAGTTAGATGTTTCTCTTCGCACATTCTTAAGGAGCTTAATCTCGATAGGATTAAAAGTGATCTTAATTGTTACTGTTGCTGGAATTGTTGGAATAGGAACTTCATCTTTTGTAACCATTTTGGGTGCTGCTGGATTAGCAGTGGGCTTGGCTTTACAGGGTTCTTTATCAAACTTTGCAGGCGGAGTTCTTATTTTAATTTTCAAACCCTATAAAGTTGGCGATACTATTGAGGCTCTTGGACAAGTGGGAACAGTAAAAGAAATTCAAATTTTTAATACAATTCTCTTAACAGGCGATTTGAAAACAATCATATTACCAAATGGTGCTGTATCAAATGGAACTATTATTAATAATACTCGCTATGGTATTTTAAGAGGTGAAGCACAATTTGTAATTTCAGCAGAACATGATTTTGATAAAGTAAAACAATTATTCCTTACCGAGATTTCTACAATTAATGAAGTTAAAAAGAGTCCCGCTCCAGAAATTTCGATCTTAAAAATTATTGATAGTGGTGTTACTGTTTCAATTAAAATTTATAGTGAATCATCTCAGTTATCGAGTGTATTAGCACTCGTGATAGAAAAATTAAAAATTGTGATGGAAAATAACCAAATCAAATCACCACCTAAAAGAGTGCTCACTATATAATCTAAATTATAATTTATTCATTAATAATAAAAAAGGTTGGCTCCAGAGCCAACCTTTTTTATATTATAAAATATTAGTTACAACTTAAGAATTTACCTCTTTAGCAACAATCGATTTTGCAGAATCTAACATCTTTTGAATAGCTTCTTTACTTTTTGGCTCTCCATCTTCTGATACAACATCTTGAAACACAAAAGTACTTTCTCCAAGTTTTTGAATGGTGTAAAAGTGAAACTCTGGTTTAGTGATTGCACTTTCCCACATCAATGTAAGAGGCTCTTCAATAACAAATGATTTAAAAATATTTACGTCATTTGATTTAATATCACTCTTTTGTAATTCAATATCACCTGGATCTTCAGTGATTGATATATGAAAATTTTTTCCAACTTTAATTTCAAGTGCTCCCCAACTTTGTTCCTTTACATCTAACTTAGACGCTGTAGTATCAGGTACAAATATTGAAAATGGTTTTCCAAATTTTCCAAGATCTAGAGCTACCATTCCTTCAGGAGCTGTTGCATCTGTTTTTTCTTCTTTACCGCCACATGAAACCAATGTAGTAGTTATTGCAATGGCAGATAATAGTGTAATTAACTTTTTCATCTTATTTTTAATTTTAAATATTAAACAAATATAATGTAAGCTAGCCTTTTATAAAAATAAAAATGCCACTTTGTTCGAGTGGCATAAATACTAACAAAAAACCCTCGCCTTAGGCGAGGGTTTTTATTACTTCTTCTTAGCTGCTTTTTTTGCTGCTTTTTTAGGAGCTGCTTTTTTTGCTGCTTTTTTAGGAGCTGCTTTTTTTGCTGCTTTCTTAGCTGCTTTTTTAGGAGCTGCTTTTTTTACTGCTTTTTTTGCTGCTTTCTTAGGAGCTGCTTTTTTTGTTGTTGCCATGGTTTTTTGTTTTTAAGATTTTGTTACTACGAAGTAAATAAATTTATTAACGCTAACTAATTTTCAAGTGTTTATTTTATCAACATAAAATTGTTGAAATTGTTAATAGTGAAAATTTAAAAACAAAATTTTAATTCGACTTAAAAAATATTCTAGAGTATTAAAAATCTAATGCTTCTATACGTATTGATTTCACTATACATTCAGAGGATTGAAAATTAACTAGTGTTGAAATTAATTTTAATGACGCTATGAAATTTTTCTAAAATGAATTTGAATTATGAATAAAAAATATTTTAAAAAATAATTTTTATTGCACTTTCCATTCATGTTCTATTTCCCAACCAGCCATTAATTTAATACTCGTGTTGAGTATATAGATGATTTCGGGTTGTGTTTTATTCAAATAATTTCCTACATCAAAACGTTTGTTTTTGTTTCTATCTTCAATTACTTTTACATGATATACACCTGGTTGAATGTTCTTATATACTATCGTTTGCTCAGACGTAGAACTCATAGGCATTTCCATATATTCTTCTTCAATCACATCTCCTTTATCGTCTAACAACTGAATAATGTATGTTTCTTTCTTTGGAAAAAATAATTTTAAATTTAGTTGAGCATAATCATCTATAACCGTTGTTGTAAATTTTAAAATTGTAGAATCGTTCACTCGTTTTTCATCTTGCGATAATGCTTTTGGTAAAATTGACAAAGTGTAGTCTGTTTCGGGTTTCAACTGGGCTTGTAAATCAAATTTAGTTACATATCCAGTATCACTCACTAATATATATGGTACAACAGTATAGCCCGAATCTTGTTTTTCTTGTAGTTTTATTAAACTAGTATCAATTAATGAACGACGAACTGGAAAATTTAATTTAAACTTAGGATAAGTATAAAATGGTAAGGTTTTATTAATATTTGATCGCACATGATATTTAGGTGTTTGTGTACTCGAATTTCCTCTATCGGTTTTTGGAGTAGCTATCTTTATATTAATTGTGTCTGCCTTTTGTTCTTTATAATATACATAGGTTTTTAATGTATCTATATTATCTCGGAAGTAAACTTCCATGGTATCTTTTGTATTATTAAATACATATTTTATCAAGTTGCTTGCTTTTAGATTCACCAAATCTTCACGCCTAGTATTGTATGCAATAATTAATTTTCCAGGTTCTGATAAATAACTTCTTTTTATAAATTTTTTATGTGGTTCCTCTCTAAACATCAATAGTTTTTGAGGAATAGTATCACCAGACACAGCATCTTTATCTAAGAAAGCGATTTCCTCTTCCGAACCATCATACATTAAATTTTTATTTTTATCGTTGATAGCAATGATTTTAAAATGCTTGTTAGGTAAATAGGTAAATTTATATTTCCCATAATCATCTGTTTTATGAATATATAAAGGTTTTTCTTTATAGATAACGCTATCCGATGATTGTTCATTAAACAAACCCACTAATGCATTTTTTCTTGGTATATTATCAAATGCATTAATTACTTGCCCTGTTAGGCTTAAACTATCAATTGAATTACCAGTACTAAAAATATACTCAAAGTTTTGTAATACGTTTGATTCGTTTAAATCCACAATAGAGTTTCCAAATGAAAATTTGTAGGTAGTATTAGGTATTAAATCTTCATTGATAGTGATTTTAATTTTTTTGCCAGAAACTTCAACGTTTGGCATTTCTTTTAATTGGGGTGTAACAATGAGTTGATTATTCAAATCTTTTAAGGCAATGTATTCATTAAATTGAATTTCGATGGTTTTAACATTAAAATTTAAAGTAGCGTTTTCTGGCTTGAATGATAGAGCTAAAGGTGGTGAATCATCTTTTTTACCTCCAGTTAAAGGAGTTATTTGAGCACAACTTGCGCAAAAGAATAGTATATATATATATATAAGTGTTCTCAAAAGTTAAAGAGATACAAAGAAAGTGATTTTTTGCAAATGACGATTTACCAAAAAATGTGATATTCGTTAAAAAAAAGCCTAATTAAATTTGTATTACAAAAAGCAAGGGTTAAATTTGTTTTATCACTTTAACCCTTATACTTATGTTTGATCAAAATGAATTTAAAAAATACGCTACAAAACATGTAGGTATTAGTAGTCTTACGTATGACAAATATGTGTCGGCTATTACTCCTGGAATTAGAAATTTAACTCCTAATATTATTGAAGAGAGACAGCTGAATGTTTCAGTACTCGATGTGTTTTCTAGATTAATGATGGATAGAATTATTTTTCTTGGAACTGGTATTAATGACCAAGTTGCTAATATCGTTCAAGCGCAATTATTATTTCTTGAATCGGTTGATGCTAAAAAAGATATTCAGATTTATGTGAATTCCCCAGGTGGTTCGGTTTACGCTGGATTAGGAATTTACGATACCATGCAAATCATTAAACCCGATGTAGCCACTATTTGTACTGGAATGGCGGCTAGCATGGGAGCAGTTTTACAATGTGCTGGTGCAAAAGGAAAACGTACAGCTTTAAAACATGCTCGTATTATGATTCATCAACCATTAGGCGGCGCCGAAGGTCAGGCTTCTGATATTGAAATTACTGCTCGCGAAATTCAAAAGTTAAAGAAAGAACTTTATGATATTATTGCTACTCATAGCGGGCAAACTTATGAAAAAGTATGGGGAGATAGCGACCGTGATTACTGGATGACCGCTCAAGAAGCTAAAGATTATGGCATGATAGATGAAGTATTAATTAAGAAATAATTTTACACGCTTACTAAAAATAAAAAAGTCCCAAATTTTGGGACTTTTTTATTTGGTTATTTCCTGTTATCAAAATATTATCCGTGACAGTTTTTATATTTTTTACCACTTCCGCAAAAACACGGATCGTTTCTTCCAATTTTATTATCCACACGCACAGGTTGTTGTTTCGGTTTTTGTTGTGCCTGTTGTTCGCGAGCCTCATCTTCACTTCTACTTTCCACTAATTTTTCTTTAGGTTTTTGTTGAACTTGCTCTTGTGTAAAACGCGCTTGTTGTAATGGCGCTCTTTGGTTATTTTCTTCAATTGGAAGTCCACCTTTCATTAAAAACGATATGATATCTTTACTCGTTTGCGCTACCATATCACGGAACAAATTAAATGACTCTAATTTATAAATTACTAATGGGTCTTTTTGTTCTAATGAAGCATTTTGTACGGATTGTTTTAAATCATCCATCTCGCGCAAATGTTCTTTCCAAGAATCGTCTATCATGGCTAACACCACCGTTTTTTCAAATACCGAAACTAACTCTCTACCTTTGGTATCAAATGATTTTTTAAGGTTCGCCATAACTTGTATAGCACGTATTCCGTCGGTAAATGGTGTTACAATATTTTCAAAATTATTGTTTGGATTCGTGTAAACATCACGCACTACAGGGAAAGCAGTTTCGGCAATTTGCGCCGATTTTTCGCGGTAATGTTTTTCGGCTTCTTCAAATAATAATTGAGTAAGGGCTTCTTCTCTTTCTGATTTAAATTGCTGTTCGGTAATTGTTGGTTCAAAACCAAAATATTTCATGCACTCAAAGGTAAATCCAGAAAAATCTTTGCTTGGTTGATAATCCATAACAATACTTTCGGCCACTTCGTAAATCATATTGGCAATATCAATACTAATTCTGTCTCCGTACAATGCATTACGACGACGTTTATAAATCACATCACGTTGTGCGTTCATCACATCATCGTACTCAATTAAACGTTTACGAGTTCCAAAGTGATTCTCTTCTACTTTCTTTTGAGCACGTTCAATCGATTTTGAGATCATAGAATGTTGAATTACATCGCCTTCTTGTAATCCCATTCTATCCATTAATCCTGCAATACGTTCACTACCAAACAATCGCATTAAATTATCTTCTAACGAAACAAAAAACTGAGAGCTTCCTGGATCACCCTGGCGTCCAGCGCGACCACGCAACTGTCTATCCACCCGACGAGATTCGTGACGTTCGGTACCAATAATTGCTAAACCACCTGCTTCTTTTACACCAGCACCTAATTTAATATCGGTACCACGACCTGCCATGTTGGTAGCAATAGTTACTGTTCCAGCCTGACCCGCTTCGGCAACAATTTCTGCTTCTTTGGCATGCAACTTAGCATTTAATACATTATGTTTAATGCCCCGCATTTTAAGCATACGACTTAATAATTCTGAAATATCAACCGTAGTGGTACCAATTAATACTGGACGACCGGCATTAATGAGTTTAGCGGTTTCTTCAATAACAGCGTTGTATTTTTCGCGTGTTGTTTTATATACTAAATCTTGTTCATCCTTACGAGCAATAGGTTTATTAGTAGGAATAACTACCACATCTAGTTTATAAATATCCCAAAACTCTTGTGCTTCTGTTTCCGCAGTACCTGTCATACCAGCCAACTTGTTATACATACGGAAATAGTTTTGTAATGTAATAGTTGCATAGGTTTGTGTAGCTGCCTCAATTTTTACATTTTCTTTTGCTTCTAAGGCTTGGTGTAAGCCATCGCTATAACGACGACCTTCCATGATACGACCTGTTTGTTCATCCACAATTTTAATTTGTCCTTCTTGAATAACGTATTCTTGGTCGAGTTCAAATAAAGTGTAAGCTTTTAAAAGTTGATTTACGGTATGGATACGTTCACTTTTTACACTAAAGTCACGCATCAATGCTTCTTTTAACTGCGCTTTTTCTTTTGCATCGGTTACTTTCTTTTCCATTTCAGCAATTTCAGCTCCCACATTCGGAATCACAAAGAAATTAGCATCATCAGATACACCAGTAATTAAATCAATTCCTTTATCTTTTAACTCAACCGAGTTATGTTTTTCATCAATTACAAAAAATAACTCTTCATCTATTTTATGCATTTCCTTTTGTTGGTCTTGCATGTAATAATTTTCTGTTTTTTGTAATAACACTTTTATACCTGGTTCACTTAAATATTTAATTAAGGCGCCGTTTTTAGGTAATCCTCTATAAGCACGTAATAATGGAATACCGGCATCTTTTTCTTTTCCTTCTGCAATTAGTCGTTTAGCATCTGTTAAGCATTGTTGAACGTATGTTTTTTGAACTGCTAATAAACGTTCTACACGTGGTTTAAACTCTACAAACTCATGTTTATCACCGGTAGGTGTTGGCCCTGAAATAATTAACGGTGTACGTGCATCATCAATTAAAACCGAATCCACCTCATCAACAATGGCAAAATTATGTTTACGTTGCACTAAATCAGAAGTGTCGCGCGCCATATTATCACGTAAATAATCAAAACCAAATTCATTATTGGTTCCATACGTAATATCTGCTAAATAAGCTTGGCGGCGATTTTCGGTATTTGGTTCGTGCTTGTCAATACAATCTACACTTAAGCCATGAAATTGGAATAAAGGGGCATTCCACTCGCTATCACGTTTTGCTAGATAGTTATTTACTGTTACCACATGCACACCTCTGCCAGATAATGCATTTAAAAACACAGGTAATGTAGATACTAAGGTTTTACCTTCACCAGTGGCCATTTCAGATATTTTCCCTTGATGTAACACTGTTCCACCAATCAACTGAACATCATAATGCACCATATTCCAAAGTACTTCGTTGCCTGCGGCCATCCATTTGTTTTTCCACGCCGCTTGGCTGCCTCTTATTTCAATGTTTTTTTGAGTTTTTGATAATTTAATATCAAATTCATTGGCGGTAACTACTACTTCCTCATTCTCCGAAAAACGACGTGCGGTATCTTTTAAGATAGCATAAGCTTCTGGAAGTATCTCATTTAATACTTCTTCTATTTTTGTTGTAATTTCTTTTTCTAACTTGTCAACTTCTTTGTATAAATCCTCTTTGGTTTCAAGACTCATATCAATTTCATTTTCTACACGAGCTTTCATCTCTTGAATTTGTGATTGCTCGTTTTTGATAGCGTCTTGAATTTGTTGTTTAAGCACAGTAACTTTTGCACGTATTTCGTCGTTTGACAAAGAAGCTAGACTAGGATATATTTCTAAAGTTTTGTCAACCAATGGCTGAATAGCTTTAATATCTTTCTCTGATTTGGTTCCAAAAAATTTTTTGAGTAAAGCAAACATAATTTTATAATAATTTTAAGCGAACGAATGTACGAAAAATACCCGTTCAAAACCGATAAATTTTACTAAATAATTAGGTATAATGATGAGAAACTAGTAGGGTTATTCCTACTTTCTTTTGTCTCGAAACAACAAAAACAAAAGTTCAAGTTTTTTATAAAACTTTTTGTCTTGATACAAAAAGGTACAAAAAAATCAAGGCGTACAACCCAAAATATGTACTAGATAATCTATTCCGCCTCGAAATTTATTCAAAACAGAACACTTTGTCACTTTTTCTCTTTCAACATAGTGCGTACTATGCTTCAATCGTAAAAGTGTCTGTTTTATTGAACCTTCGATGCTCATAACGATTTCTAATACATAATTTGGGTTTATAAAATTTCACTAAA
>JADLER010000058.1 GCA_020846025.1 Bacteroidia bacterium
GTAGGCAAAGTGGTTTATCGTGATAATTCTCTTAACAATCTTATCTATGATATTGAGAATTTAACGAACACTTATGATGGCGATATGGTAAACCGCCGATGGAAAATGACCGAATATGGCTTAGCTTGCGTAGATTGCGATGGACTTGTATCAGTAAAAGACCATGAAAAACAAAACGAAGATGAAGATAGTGAAGATGAAGACACCAAAGAAGTGGTAAATATTAATGTAAATGGTGTGAATGTTAAAGCAAATGATGCCAAAGTGAAAATTGATAGCACAGGTGTACATATACAAACCAATAAAAAATAATAACTGTAAAGGTTTAGTATGTTAAAACTTAACATGCACACATCTTATTAACACAGCAAGTAGCAATAAAATATTGTTAAAATTATTATGATGTTCATACTTAATGTATAATTTCGTTCATCTTAAATTAAATAAAACATGAGCATTTATTTTTAAAGCGCTCTTAACTTAAAAACATAGCTATGAAAAGAACATTTACACTCATTTTAACTTTAGCAACCTCGTTGCTAGCTTTTGCCCAAACAACTATTACCAACAATGGTTTTGAAAATTGGGACAATACTGGTGCTTCAAATGAAGAGCCAACTTCTTGGAATTCTAATAAAACTGGAACTGGATTAGCATCTTCAGGTCCACAAACATGTTTTAAAGAAACTTCTAACGTGTTTGCAGGAACTGCTTGCGCAAGAGTTGAAACAAAATATTACATTATAGCTGTAGTAAATGGGAATGTAACAACAGGTCAAGTTAATGCTCCAAGTTCTAATAAAGCAGAAGGCTTTTTAGCTGCAACTGGCTCTAACAAAATGGCATTTACAGGTCGCCCAGATAGCTTAGTTGGTTACTACAAATATACACAAGCTACCAGTGGTACTGGTGCAGCTAACGAAAAAGCAAAGGTGAGAGCCATCTTACACACTGGCGATTATTATGACCCTGAAACACCTGTAAATAATAACCATAGCGATTTATCGGCAAACAAAATTGGAGATGCTTTATTTATTTCTCCAGCTGCTAATCAAACAACTTGGAAACGTTTCTCGGTACCTTTTACTTACACAAGCTCTAGCACACCTGCTTATATTATGATTAATATTACCTCTTCTGAAAATCAAACAACTACTGCACCTGGTATGTCAGGAAGTGGAAGTAAATTGTGGGTTGATGATATTGATGTAATTTACAATAATGTTACAGGTTTAAAAGAAGCACAAAAAAGTAGTTTTATGGTATATAACTATGAGCGTACTATTTATGTAGATTTTAGCCAAAGAAACGATAAAGATGCTGTAATAAGCATTTTTGATTTAACAGGTAAATTAGTTTTATCTCAATCAATAGAAAGTAATAAGAAAAATGCTATTCAATTACCACACTTTATCAATAGTGGTATTTATATGTACCAAATAAATGGTAGTAGTTCTCAAAAAACCGGAAAAGTAATTGTTGAATAAAAAGTTAATACTTTATTTTAAAACCCCGACCATTTTGTTCGGGGTTTTTATTTTTGCGGTATGATTTCAAGAATTGTAATTTTATTTTGCTTGATACCATTTTATATATTGGCGCAAAATGAAAGTGATGGTAAAGGAATATTAAAAGGCTGTGTTACAGATAAAAACAGCAAAGAACCTATTATTGGTGCTACTATTCAACTAACGAACGACTTATCAAAAGGAACAATTACCGACATTGAAGGGAATTATGTATTAGTTTTAGACACAGGTAAATATAAACTTGTTTACAATTACCTTGGTTATAAAACAGAAAACATTGCAGTAAACATAAATGACAATCAAATTACAATTAAAAACATAGCCCTAAATCAAGACTCTAAAACATTAGAAACTGTAGTAGTTTCCTCTGGTAAGTTTGAACAGAAAATAGAGGAATTAACTGTATCAATGGAGGTTATAAAACCTGATTTAATTCAAAATAAAAACACTACCAGTATTGAAACGGCCTTAGAACAGGTACCAGGTTTAACTATTATAGATAATGACCCGCAAATTAGAGGTGGAAGTGGATTTACATTTGGGGTGGGAAGTAGGGTTGCCATCGTAGTTGATGGCGTTCCATTATTGAGTGGTGATGCCGGGCGACCAGAATGGAGTTATATTCCCGTTGAAAATATTGAACAAGTAGAAATTATTAAAGGGGCTTCTTCGGTTTTATACGGTTCATCAGCACTAAATGGTGTGATTAATATTCGTACAGGCTATCCGAGAAGTAAACCTAAAACCAGTATAAATTATTCGGTAGGGCAATACAGTATTCCAAAATCCCCAGCAGGAAATTGGTATAAAATGAATGGTAATAATTCATTTCCTGGTTTTAGCAACCTCAACTTATTTCATTCACGCATTATTAAAAATAATTTAGACTTCGTAATTGGCGCTAATTTTAATATAGATCAAGGTTATATTGGGCCTCCCCCTCCTGCACCATACTTAGAACCTGCACTTAAAAAAGCTCTACTCATAGAAGATTCTATTTATACATTCTCAAACAATGATATGATTAAACAACGTGGTAGAATAAATATGAATTTAAGATACAGATCGAAACGTATTGAAGGATTAAATTTTGGGATTAATTCCAATTTTATGCTCAATAAAACCAATATGGTATTTGCTTGGTTAGATGACTCTCTCGGAATTTACCGCGGATACCCTGGTGCTATGTTTTTGCAAGACCAAACTTTATTTAACGTCGATCCATTTATAAAATACACCATGAAAAATGGATTAAGTCATAGCTTACAAACACGAATTTTTCATTCCGATAACGTCATTACAAATAATCAGTCTAACAAAGGCACAATGTACTATGGTGAATACCAATTGCAACGTAAATTTAAAAGTATTGATTTAAATTTTACTGGAGGGATAGTAGGCAATATCTCCTACTCTACTTCACGATTATATGTATCGAGTGGGACACCAAATAATAAAATTGTAAATGCCTCTGGATATATTCAGTTAGACAAAAAAATGTGGCATGTACTAAATCTTTCAGGAGGAGTGAGGTACGAATATTTTAAAATGAATAATTTAAATAGCGTGGTAGCTCCAATTTTTAGAGCTGGTGCTAATTTACAAGTAACCAAAGGCACGTTTGTACGAGTATCTTACGGGCAAGGTTATCGCTACCCAACTATCACAGAGCGATACATAACCACCAAAGCAGGTATGTTTGGTATTTTTCCTAATCCCGATTTAAAACCTGAAACTAGTAATAGTTTTGAAATTGGTATTAAACAGGGTTTTAAAATTGGGAATTGTAAAGGTTTTTTTGATGTGGCTGGTTTTTATCAAAAATATAAAAACAATATCGAATATTTATTTGGAGTCTGGGATCCTAATGTTTCAATTGTTGGTTTTAAATTTTTAAATACTGGCAACTCACAAGTTAGAGGCGTTGATTTATCTTTGGCCGCAACTACACCCGAAACTAACAAACGATTTGGAATTACCACCTTAATTGGTTATACTTATATTGAACCTATTACTTTAAATCCTGATAGTGTATATGCACGAGATAAATCGTTAGGAGGTTTTGGTCAGGACTTAACCTATAAAAACAGTAGTGTGGATACTACAGATAATGTTTTAAAATACCGTTTCAAACACATGTTTAAATTAGATGTAGAATTTAGAATTTACCGTTTTACTCTAGGTGTAAGCAATAAATATTACAGCAAAATGCAAAATATAGATAAGGCATTTGAAGGTATTGAAATTCTTACAGATGGATTTTATCCAAACGTATATCGTATTAAAGCCACTAATTATTGGGAAAGTCATTATTACATAAGTGTGTGGGATGCTCGACTTAGTTATAAAATAAGCGAGAAACAAAAATTATCAATTATTTGTAATAATTTATTAAATGAAATTTATTCACTACGTCCACTTAAAATTGAATCGCCGCGCACGGCCTCAATTCAATATGTGTTAACCTTTTAATTTATTTAAACATGCGCTTATTACCGTTAATTGCTTATTTTTGTAAATAAGCAATTACTTGTGGTTGAGAGTTTACATAATTTAAAATTATTTTTCGGTGATTATCTTCCAGTAAAAAATCCTGTATTAATACTGGCACTAACACTAATAATCATCTTATTTTCGCCATTAATACTTAAACGCTTTCATATCCCAGGCATTATAGGACTTATTATAGCAGGCGTTGTCATTGGACCAAACACTTTACATATTATTGAAGAAACAACTAGTTTTGAATTACTAAGTAAAACCGGACTACTCTATATTATGTTTTTAGCTGGACTAGAAATTGATATGCAAGAGTATCGAAAAAATAGAAGTAAAAGCTTAGTGTTTGGTTTATTTACATTCTTAATCCCTTTAATTATTGGTTATATCATTTGCACTAATGTCTTTGGTTTTACACTTTGGCCATCGCTTTTATTATCAAGTATGTTCTCTACACATACACTGTTAAGTTATCCCATTGTAAGTAATATGGGGATTATAAAAAATAGAGCCGTTCAAATATCATTTGGTGGTACTATTATTACCGATAGCGCTGTGTTAATCTTACTAGGTATCATTACCAATGTAGTGGATGGTGCATTAAATACATTATTCTGGACAAGACTCATCTTATCACTTGCTATTTTATTTTTCTCTGTTTTATATATCCTACCTAAAGCCAGTCGTTGGTTTTTTAGAAATATAGAAGGACAAGGTAGTTCGCAATATATTTATGTCTTAGCTGTTGTTTTTATTTCTGGTTTTTTTGCCGAATTAGCAGGCGTAGAGCCAATCATAGGTGCTTTCTTAGCTGGCTTAGCATTAAATAGAGTGATTCCTCACAACTCTATTTTAATGAATCGCATCATTTTTATTGGTAACACACTTTTTATCCCTTTCTTTTTAATTAGTGCTGGTATGTTAGTAGATTTTTCCGTATTTCTAAAAGGAACTGATGCGCTCATATTTGCAGGAATACTAAGTGTAGTTGCACTTATCACCAAATATTTTGCTGCCCAAATTACTGGACTTATTTATAAATATAGTAAATACGAACGTCGTGTAATGTTTGGTCTAACAGCCTCTCACGCGGCTGCTACATTAGCTGTAGTAAAAGTAGGTTATGATATTGGATTGTTTGATCAAAATGTAATTAATGGTACTATCATCTTAATTCTAATTACCTGTATGGTAAGTTCATTTGTAACAGAACGAGCTGCCAGAAAAATTGCCATTGAAGAGAATGACCTGATAAAGAAAAATATAGATCGTATGGAGCGCATCTTAATTCCTGTAAGTAATCCTGAAAACATTGCAGGTTTAATAGATTTAGCTTTATTAATTAAAGATGAAAAATCGCATGAACCGATTTATCCACTCTCTATCGTAGAAGAAAATGAAGATGCTACCGAAAAACTTAACGTAGTGAAAAAGGTAATAGATGGTGCTGTGGAACAAATAGCATCAGGTGATAAGAAAGTTCATGTATTAAAAAAAGTAGATTTAAGTATAGTTGATGGCATTGCCAGAACCAGTAAAGCCTATAACATCTCCGATATTTTAATTACTTGGAGTGCTCAACAAGGAGGAAGTAGTTTGATATTTGGTAGTATAGCCGATAATCTTCTGGTTAAAACAAAACAAGCCATCATTTTTTCAAAAGTCATTCAACCTATTAGCAGTTTTAAACGAGTGATTGTACTTCTTTCACCAAACTGTGAACTTGAAAACGGTATCAATCCTGTATTTAGAAAAATAAACGCTTTAGCTAAGCAAATTGGTAACGATGTATATATTTACGGTTACAAAAAAAGTATTGATGCCTTTGCTACACTCACAAATGATAGAAAAAAAGATTTTTACCACTATCAAGTAGTTGAAGATTTTACTGAAACTGAGGTAATGAATGATGTAAAAACTGATGATTTATACATCATCTTAAATAGTAGAAAACAAACAGTTTCTTATGATTTTTATATAGACAATATACCCAAAACACTGAATAAAAATAATGAATACACTAGCTTCATCGTATTCTATCCTGAAGCTTTAAAATCCTTAAGCGATTCGCAACTATCTGAAATGACGGTGCCTGCTATTCAAGAAAACATTGAGAAAGTTATTCAATTAAAAGATAAACTTAAGGATATTATAAAAGGCGACAATAAATAAAAATTACAAGATGAGTTGATACATACACTCATCTTCAAATTCCTTTGATGATAAGCGGTTCCATTGTTTTTTAGAGCCGATTAATGTAAATCCACATTTTTCAAATAAACTCAAACTATCGGTATTAGTTGCGCTAATGTTGCAAAATAATTGATGTAACATTAATGTGTTTTTGGTGTAATCTTTTATTAATTCAATACTTTCAAATGCAAAACCTTGCTTTCTAAACTCTTCAAAAATTAAAACTCCTACTCCAATTCTAGAATGTAATGGATCAAAATCAAATAAATCAATCGTTCCAATTGGTTGATGATTTTTGCACAAGCAAATCATCAAGCGTAATTGTTTATTGGTATAAATATCTTGATGAGAACAACTTAAATACTGCTCTAAAATATCTTTGCTAAATGGTGTTATCGTATTACTGGCTTTCCAAATAGTACGATCATTTTCATACGCATAAAGCAATTCCAAATCAGTTGGTTCTAGCGCTCTTAAATAAATATGCTCTGCTTTAATAAACATTAATCGTTGTAATATGGCATTCGTTCTGTTGAGATAATTTGTTGCAATTGAGTATGTGTGTACATTGGTAAAGCAAACTCATCAGTTGATTCATCTATATTCATACCAAAAGCGTAATTGATGTAATGGTTTTGTTTTAAGCGTTCCACCAACTGAAAAAAGAGTTCGTCCTTTTGATTTTCAATGGCATAAAATTCACTTAAAAATAATTTAATCGGCGTTAAACAGGTTGCTTCATTTGCCTTTACCTGATGGAATTGTTGAATAAAATGTTTTGCAATCTCTTTTTGAAAACTCGTACTAAATACAGGTTGCTTAACTAAAGAAATGAAAATGGCTTCAATTTTTTTGAGTCGGATAGTTTTCAAAAGTACGTTGATATCAATATCTAGTTCTTGTCCCTTAATGGTTAATGAATTATAGCTACCATCAATTAATAAACCAATATGCGGTGGAATACGTGAAGCATGTAATACAACCAACCAAGTTCCTTTATTCAAACTTTCAATCGAATAATCTGAAGTAAAAGGTAAAGTATAAGGACTTGTTAGAATCATTGTTTCAAATTTAATGAAACAATTTCTGTTTTAAAAATGGAGTTACTAAGACAACTTAGAATAAGTTTGCCACCATCTATCAGGCATTTCGTTTTTAGTAGCCATTTCATAATCCTTAAAAGAGCAAGGCATGAGTGTATGTCGTTCAAACTTTAAACCCTTTGTGGCAGGGTAAGGTACTTCCATCCACCATCGGTTACTTTTTTTACTTTTAAAGAAATTAATTTCATGCTTTTCTTCTTGTAACACCACATGAAATTTAATATAATCTGAACTAGAGCGTGAAGGAAAATCTTGTTTACGTGAATAAAAACCTTCCATAAAACACCAAATCATTTGTGCAGCTAATTGTGCCGTTTTATCCTGTACTTCAAATTCTGGGTTTATTTCATAAATTCCTAACGAAGTTAGTTTATCATTCATTCCTGCATAACGCATCATTTGACAAGCTTCTTCAGCATAAAATCCATTAGGCATTGCTTTGGCGTTGGCTGGTGCTTCGCTATGTTTAATTGCTGAAATATCAAAACTAATCATATCAGCATGACGTATAATAGGTTCAGTTTCCTCAATAGCGCTTCTTACCTGACCTAAACGATACGTATCAAAATACAATCGATTCATCATGGCTAATCCTTCGGGGTTTACCAAATACGTTTGATAACCAATATTACTATAGTTAAATAAATAGTTAGGTTGATGTAAAATAATCTTACCTAGATATCCGGTATTGTTTATTTCATCATCTATATTTCCTAAATCAAAAGTTGAATCTACGGATACAATATTGATAGTTTGCTCTAGTTTTTCATAACCCAAAAATTGCGCATAAGTTAAATCCTGGCTTCCGCCAATAATAATGGGCATAATATTTTGACGAATTAAATGATTGATGGTTGATTTTAAAGCATAATATGTATCTTCTACCTCATGACCAGGATTTATATTTCCTAAATCTACAGCGCGCAATTTAAAACTTCCTTGAAAAAGCTTATACAATTCTTCTCGTACCACATTAGGTGCTTTTGAACATCCTTGATTGTTTGTTGCTCTTCTATCTTCACACACACCAATAATCGCCATATCCACATCCTGTAACTCAGGAAAATTTTCAGCATCAGTATAAACACTTATTAATTTACCGATTTGATGCTCCTCAAATAAATCAGCACTAAAATCAATTGGTGAAAAAAAATGTTGTATATCACTCATAAACAGCTTACATTATAAACTGATTAAATTTATTTATAATGCTTCTATAAATACGCTACTAACTACAAACTTATTAACGTGTTAGGGTTAGTTAAACCCCAAGAATATAAAAAGTGAAAGACAAAAATGGCAACTAATAACTATTATATAAATACTAAATTTTATCTACGTTCATAACGGTAGCTTCGCCACTTGTACACACATTACCTGTTGCTTTATCTTTAATTAATGTTTCAACCCCGTTCGCGCGGATTTGTAATCCGTGCATGTATAAATCCCTCGTAAATGCAATCCATTTTCTTTAACGAATTTTTGTATATTTGATTCATGTCAACTAAGTACAAGGTATGTGATAACAACAAGGCTTATTTTGTTGCAATAATAATTGTAAATTGGGTTACTTTTAGTTAAATGGTCACGGACTACAAGTCCGCGACAACGGGGTTTCAGAACTATTTACTTTTCTTTAAAGTAGGGAACTCAAACTCAAATAGTTCAGAATGTTTTATACTTAAAGCTTTAGACAGCTTATAAGCATTATAAATACTAAGATTTAACAGTCCTCTTTCTAACTTACTTAAAGTTCCAAGGTCTATATCAGCAGCAAAAGCAAGTTTCTCCTGAGAGAACTTCTTGTTTCTCCTAATTTCAGCTAAATGCTTTCCAAAAGCGTATAAGTAAGTATCTTTTTCGGATTTTGCCACATACAATATTGTGGCTTTTTGATGTTTTTAATATAGTAATATAATACTATATTTGTATTGTAACCTATTTAAAATTATAATGAAAAAATATTCTTTTGTTTCCCTATGCTTAATGTTTGCCATTAGTTTAACAGCTCAAAAACTGGCAGTTGACAAAGTAGATAAGTTTACAAAAGCAGTAGTTAAGAGGACTGAATGGTTTGGGTTCACTAAAACAAAAGGGACTTGGAAACCGACCCAAAGTTTTTACCGCATATCAAGAATTGATAGTGTAATGTATTTTGGCTTGGAATTAACATTAAATAACTCGGTTTATTCAATAAAAAAAGGGGATAAAATCATGTTTTTACTTGAAAATGATGAGATAGTAGAGATTGAAAATTTAGAGTATCAAATTACCAATTATGGCGATGGGACTCATAAATTTAATGGTTCTGCAAATCTTGGAACTCATACAGAGTATTATTTAAGTAAAAGTAACGCTGATAAATTACTGTCAAATACTATAAAGATGGTAAGGATATATACATCAGAAGGATACAAAGAGTGGGAGGTCAGTCCCAATTTAAATAAAGGAATTAAAAATCTAATAACATCAGTAAAATGAAAAAATTGACAATCTTAGCAGTGGTATTTTTAAGTGTATCTTCTTGTAAGAAAAACTATAATTGTGAGTGTGTTACAACACCTAATAGCGGTATTTCGGGAACGACTACAACTACAAATCGCAATATAATGAGTAAAAAGAAAGCAGATGCTTCTAAAGATTGTGATTTAAGTGATGAAAATTCAACGAGTTTTACTACTGCTTGTAGTATTAAGTAAAATTAAAACCTAATTATTTGGTTTCCGATTTTAAACACTTGTTGTTCTTCCTCCCCCCCCGTTCGCGCGGATTTGTAATCCGTGCATGTATAAATCCCTCGTAAATGCAATCCATTTTCTTTAACGAATTTTTGTATATTTGATTCAAGTCAACTAAGTACAAGGTATGGGATAACAACAAGGCTTATTTTGTTGCAATAATAATTGTAAATTGGGTTACTTTTAGTTAAATAGTCACGGACTACAAGTCCGCGACAACTGTTATTAAATTAATTTCCAATTTTATTTCAAATGCTATAATTTATAGCAAAAGAATAGTAATTGAATATCTAATTTTATATAAATTACATGTTAAATAAAGAACCAATATGTTTTAAGAAACTATTGATTTTATCAATGGTGTTATATTAATTAGTTATGGAAAAGAATCAAATAAATTTCAAAGTATATTCCAAAGCGAAATACGATAGGATAATGAAAGACTTGTTGGATATTTCTAAGACCTGGGGACCAAAAAAAATAAGCAACTATATCAGAAAAAACTTTTCTATAACCTTTATGCCGATTTTACCACTTCCTCAGGATGCAATCGAGAAATTTCCTTTCTATAGAGTTAGAGTATGGAATGAAAATGATACTCTTATTGATGAGAGTAATCCTAAGTCTTTTTCATATCCTCCGAAAAAATTTATGGGTTTAGGTCGTGCTAATCGTAAGGGGATGCAAGTATTATATGGTGCTGGCGATGAACACACTGCTTTTCATGAAAAGAAGAAGGAAATTACTCAAGGAAAATCTATTGTTTACTTAATCAAATGGGGCATAAAAAAAGAAGTCGATTCTGTATTGATGCGAAGTTTGTTTTTGGGAATTTCCACTGAAAAAGATAGCTATGCTGCAATTATGTCGAGGTCTTTGGAAGAAGGATTAAAAGAGCATTTTGAAAAATGGCCAACAGAGGCTAAAAAATTGTTTTTATATGGTCAAAAAAAGTATAATGATTTATTTTGTGTGGAAGGAAATCAGTATTATCACATTACATCATCAATGACTTATGACACTTTTGTACTAGGCGCAAAGCAAAATGTACATATTCCTATTGTAGCTTACCCGTCTGTATCTAAAGATAAGAGTTCAGTAAATTTTGTGATAAGAAAGGACTTTGTTGATAAAAATATGTATATCAAAGAAGTTCAAAAGTTAGTGGTAAAAAAATTTAATAATAACAAAATAGAGACATCCCTTATCGCAAAAGGAGAGCTAATTGACAACAAAATTCGATGGAAAAAAATAAAAGCTACCTTAAAAGAAATTAATTATGATTCTGTAAAAATTATCCTAAATTTCAACCAAGAATCCTTAAGAAATTTAGAGCAACATGAAAAAATTACTTTATGTTGTAAAAATCATGAGATGAGCTTGAAAGACTATTTAGATAAAAATAATATAAACGAAAATACAATTATGACTCAACTTCCAAATACTGAAATAGTCACAAATGATAAAAAGCTACCAATGATAGTTAGTTCTGTTATTGTTGCCCCTACAGAAGGTAATTTATATGTATCGAATAAAATTATGGAAACTGAAAAAATAAGTCATTTGATTATTCCTTTTACATATTCTGTCAATTATGAATTAGTAGCATAGTTATGTGAATATGAAAACTAATTCTATTATAAAAATCACAAACAATAATTTAATGTATTTCAATTGTCTTATAATATTTGTGATATTTTTGGAAAGCTTACAGCCTATATTTTATCTACGTTCATCACGGTAGCTTCACCACTCGTACACACATTACCTGTTGCTTTATCTTTAATTAATGTTTCAATCACAGCGCGATGTTTGTCTTTTAATACTTCTTTTACTGTAAAGAAAGCTTCGTAATCTGTTTCTACATACATTGGCTTTAAGAAACTTAATGATTGTTTTAGGTAAATAGTTCCTTCACCTGGGAATAATACGCCAAATACTTTGCTAAATAATGCTGCGCCCAACATACCATGCATAATAGGTCTTTTAAACATGGTTTTAGCTGCAAATTCAGCATCCGTATGAACCGGGTTTTTATCGCCTGTTACTTCGGCAAAACGGTTTACTTCTTCTTGTGTAAATTTAAAATCGTGGCTATAGGTTTGTCCTAGTTCTATCATTATTATTAGTTTTTAGTAATTTTCAGAAAAAAATAACAAAATGTCAAATTTTAAAAATAATTATTTCGATTTAGACGAAATAATTATTTTTTACGACAATTTAACACAAAAATAATACGAATTTACTTGACTTGTATTACAAAAAATGTCGAAATTTGCGCCGAAAATTAGAGCAATTTATTTAATTAACTGATTTTCAATAAAATATTGAATTTTTAATCTTAATAATTATTATAACATGAAAACCAACAACCCAATGATTGACAACTTAATGGATGCTCAAGCTAATGCAATGAATGCTTGGATGGATTCTGCTAAGAAATTCCAAAGCGCATTTACTAATGGCACTATGGCTTCTGCTTCAAATCCATTTACCAATTTCACAAATCCTTTTACTACTGATAATAATAAACCAGAAGAGTTTTTTAAAAATTGGTATAACCAACAAATGAATGCTTTAAAACAATTCTCTGACTTTAATCAAAGTATTTATAACTCTATGATTAATTATGGTAAAAATGCAACCGATTATAACGAAAGCTTTACGGCCATGAATAATGCTTGGACAAATATTTATAATAGTTGGACTAACACCTTAAATACAACTTACGATAACTTTTCAAAAAACATGACAAATCCTTTTAATAAAGACATGTTCAAGAATATGTTTGAAGGTAACCAAATGTATTTAAAGGTTCAAGAAATTTTTCAACCTATGATGAATGCTATTAAAAACAGCGATTACAGTGTTGAAACTTGGAAAAACATTTACAATTCTGACAATTACAAAAAAGCAACAGAACAAGTATTTAGTTCATTCTTTAATAATGCTTCTTTAAAAGATGTGTTTGACAATGCCACAAAACAAATGCAAAACTTTTTTGTTAATCAAAATGGATTAGGTAAAGAATATTACGAGCAAATGAAAAACATGTCTACTCAATTTCCTGAATTATTCTCTGGGAACTCTGAGCAAATGAAAGAGCTTTATAACAAAATGAATAACGTGTTTGCTAAAACATTTGAACCAATCTTAAAATTAGTAAACCCTGGTAAAGAAAAAGAAAATATAGAAGCAACCATTGCTTTACTTGATAAGATTACAGAATACAGCATCAAACAATCTGAATTACAATCTCAGTTATATAAAACCATGCAGGCTTCGATGGAAGAATTAGCCAACGAAACCAAAGAAAAATACAAAGCAATGAAAGAAGGTAATTTTACTATGCCTACTTCTACTGAGTTGTATAATGAATGGGTAAAAACTAATGAGAAAGTATTTGGTGAATTATTTGCAACCGACGAATTTAGCAAAGCTAAAGCTGATGCTCTAAGTTTAGGAATGGATGTGAAAAAACATTTTGAAAAACAATTTGAAAATGTTTTTGAACAATACCCACTCGTTTTTAAAAGCCAAATGGAAGAAGTTTATAAAACTATCCACGACTTAAGAAAAACAGTAAAAGAATTACAAACAAAATTAGCAATGCAAAATGCTGGGTCAGTAGAATTATTTGAAGACGAAAAATCAGCTAAAAGCAAAAAGAAATAATATAATTTGTGGCTCATAGCGCAAGAAAAAAAAGGCTGCCTTTGTGTTTGTGGGCAGTCTTTTTTATTCACTAGAAAAAGAACAACTGCACTAAAAAATTACTACATTTACTTATCAATACCTAGCAACCATGGAAAATAAATTAGTAGAAGAGTTAAATACCATCAGCTCAAAAATGCTAAAAAGCTACGAAACATTAAATCAAATACATGAAGTAGATATTGCTACTACAGCTAAAACAGCAGTGTATAGTGAAGATAAATTAACCTTATATCGTTACAATAGAGAACAAGAAGCAACTTATAAAACACCTGTATTGATTGTCTATGCATTAGTTAATACTTACAAAATGCTGGACATACAACCTGATAGAAGTTATATAAAAAACTTATTGAATGCTGGATTAGATGTATATCTAATAGATTGGGGCTTCCCTTCTAAATCAGATCGTTTTTTAAGCATTGATGATTATGTAAATGGTTATATCAATAACTGTGTAGATTTTATTCGAAAGAAAAATAGGGTTGAAAAAATAAATATTTTAAGTATCTGCCAAGGCGGAACACTTAGCGTAATTTACAGTTCTTTATACCCTAATAAGATTAAAAATTTAGTAACACATGTTACGCCTATAGATTTTAGCACCAATGATGGTTTATTATTTCGTTGGAGTAAAGACATGGATTTTGATAAATTAGTAGAAGGATTTGATGGAATTATCCCTGGTGATTTTTTAAATCAAGGTTTTGATATGCTAAAACCAATGATGAAAATTCAAAAACAACAAACCTTTACCAACTCCTGAGATGAGAAAGACAAGTTGTTAAATTTCTTAAGAATGGAGAAATGGATTAGCGAAAGCCCTGACCAAGCAGGTGAGTGTTTTCGCCAATTTATGAAAGATTTATACCAAGAAAATAAATTAATAAAGGGCGAATTAGAAGTTGGTGGAAAAAAAGTAAGCTTAAAAAATCTAACCGCTAACCTATTAAATATTTACGCTACCGAAGACCACTTAGTGCCACCAGCTGCTACCATACCATTAAATGATTACGTAGGTAGTAAAGACAAAGAATTATATAGTTTTAAAGGCGGACACATTGGTGTTTTTGTAGGCGGAAAATCTCAAAAAGAATTAGCACCTGCAGTTACAACTTGGTTAAAGAAAAGAGATTAATCTCTTTTCTTTAGTTTTTGTAGAACCTTTAACGACTTACCAATCCAGCCCTTCTGAGTAAGGCTTTTGCATCAGCTTCTCTTCCTCTAAATCTCTTATACAATATAGCAGGATGCTCGCTTCCTCCTTTAGAGAGTACATTTTCATAAAATGCTTGAGCAATCTTATGGCTAAAAATACTTTCCTCTTTAAAGGCTTCAAAAGCATCGGCATCAAGCACCTCAGCCCACTTATAAGAATAATAACCCGAAGAATAACCTCCCGGAAAAATATGCGAGAATGAACAAGAAGTACAGGTTTCTGATACGGGTGTCATTAATTCAATTTTTGATAATACTTCAGTTTCAAATTCTTTTACACTAGTTACACTTTCAGGATTTTGACTATGCCAAGCCATATCTAATAACCCAAATCCTATTTGTCTAATGGTTGCTAAACCACTTTGAAAATTTGAAGAGTCAACTATTTTTTGAATATACTCCGTTGGGATTGCTTCGCCTGTTTGATAATGTTTTGCAAATAAATCTAAACATTCTTTTTCGTAACACCAGTTTTCCATCAATTGTGAAGGGAGTTCCACAAAATCCCAAAATACATTGGTGCCACTTAAACTTCCATACTGAGATTTGGCGCACATACCATGTAAAGCATGCCCAAACTCATGAAACAAAGTAGTTACTTCA
>JADLER010000059.1 GCA_020846025.1 Bacteroidia bacterium
CCGAGTTGTTACCGGGTGTTTGAATTACAATGGTATTTCTATTGTTTCCACTACCATTGCTAGTTAATGCATAAGTATTAGCAGGTGCATTAGGCGCCACATCTACTCGATTAGCTTGCTGGGTGTATGTTAAGGAATTTAAGAAATCAACAGATTGTTGTTGTGTGATTTCATATTTCATACAATAAAAACTGTTATATCCCATTGGAAATGTATTTGGAATACCTACTGAAGAACCTCCAATAGTTGCCGCTGTTAAACCAGATGATTGTGCAGCAGCATCAATAAGTGTAGCATTATATTGTCCACCCTCAGAGCCTGCACCACCAGCAGTAAAAGTTCCTGTTGGTACATTTACCATTTCTATACCATACACTTTATAATTATAAGTTCCTGCAGGCACATTTAATTTTAAAGTAATATTTGTAGCTGAAATATTACCGCCACCCACGGCACTACGACGAATAAAAACTCCTTTTCCATCAGTAACAGTTTCTATCATAAGAGGCGCAGCGGCCGTATGATCACCAACAACAGTACTTAAATTTGCGTGACTCCATAATTGGGTAGCGCAATCTTGTATTTTTACAAATACCCACACAGCATCCCAGTTATTAGGAGCATAATTTGTGTTCCAACTATTTTCCCATGATATTTTAAAAGAAAGGTTTTGTCCTGCAACAGATGGATTTGTAAGTGTTACATTATTTGCTTGAGTATTAAATACACAAGCTAACATACCAGCTAAGATTAATGTAATTTTTTTCATTGTTTTATTTAATTTTAAATTTGATACTTTTAAATTCATTGTCTTTTTATCTTACGCCTCTTCCTCCAATATTAAAATTTCTTGTGTTTGGGTTGTTCCATTGAGATTGTGAGCGATCTGCCAATCTTAAATATGAACTACCATTATAAAAATCTCCTCCTCTCAAGCCAAACCCTGTAGTTGTAGGCCAAGAAGATTGGTTTGCATTACCGTTAACCGATAAAGTACCGTCGCCATTTGTGTTCGTATAAGCAGCACCTGCTGCATCACGGGTATTTACAATTTGCTCCCATACATTTCCGCTCATCTCCATTATCCCATAATATGTTGCTCCAGAAGATTCTCTTCCTGTAGTTGATTCAGCAAAAATCCCAACACGTAAAGGGCCGTAAGCCACTGCGCTACTTCCCACACCATAAACACAACGCCCATTAGAAACTGGTGAGAATTGTTCGGTTGTGGTATTATCGTTAATTAATCCACCTAAAGTATTATATACTTGATAAATACTTGTTGAACCCCAAGCGTATTCATTAGCCACTGCAGACACAGGACCTCTGCATATTTTCTCATATTCCATATCCGACATTGGGCGAAGTGCTGCCCAATCTAGATATGCCTGTACATCCATAGGACTTAAAAAATTACATGCAATGTTTTGTCCATCATCAGCATTATTCTCAATGGTTGAAGTTAAATCATTAGCATATACCGCTGGTATAGCCGCATTTGAACCTGGAGTTAATATAATTATACCATTACGGTTATTGTAACTTGAACCAGATTGCACATTAAAAGCATGTGTATAAGCCGCGGAGATAGGATCATATTCGGTACGAGTGGCTTGCTGAGGATAGGTTAAAGTATTTAAAAAATCAACATATTGCAATTGTGTTATTTCATACTTCATACAATACAAAGCATTGTATCCCATAGGATAGGTATTAGGAATAGCAACCGAAGAACCACCTAAAGTTGCCGCCGATAAGCCTGAGGACTGAGCCGTTGCATCTATAACAAAACTGTTGTAACGAGTAGTTTCACTTGCTACGCCTCCAAGATTAAAAGTACCTTGAGGAACGCTCACCATTTCTAAACCAATTACTTTATAGTTATAAGTACCTGCCGGAATGGTCATTTTTAATGTAATAGACGCATTACTAATATTACCCGAACCAACAGCTGAACGACGGAGAAAAACTCCTTTACCATCACTTACAGTTTCAACCATTAAAGGAGAGGCTACCGAATGATCGCCAACAGTTGTGCTTAACGAGGCATGATTCCATAATTTAGTATTACAATCTTGGTATTTTACAAATACCCAAGCAGCATCCCAGTTGTTTGGTGCTAAGTTGGTGTTCCAACTATTTTCCCAACTAATCTGAAAAGTAATGTTAGTGCCAGCTACCGAGGTGTTTGTAATTGTGAGGTTATTGGCTCTAATGCTCACAAAACCACCTAGTATCAGACTAATGAAGAGTACAAATGATGTTTTCATAGTTTGTAAGGTTTTCAATTGATTTTTAATTTAATAAGTAACCAAATCTATGAAAAAAACCATTTTTACCAAACTTTTGAGGTAAAAATACCCACCAGTACGGATAAAAATACGTCAAAAGTAGTAAAAAAAAGCGGCTGTACCCATCCCCGTTTAAGATACATCCGCTTTCTTATTTAAACTAAACAAAACCTATGAAAAGAACGATAGTGTAAAGTTAAATTCTATTTATTTCATTTTAATAGCCCATCTAATAAGTGGTAGAACCTATTTGATAAGTGGTTGAGTTTACCCTAAAATTGTACTATAATATATAGCTCAGACACTATCACTAAAACGTAATAATCTTAATGCCTATTGTGAATGGATATAATTCAGGGCCTTTATTTGTTTTAAATAATGGCGTTAAGGCATAATCAGCATAAAGCGTGAAGTTGTGATAACCCAAGCTTGCATGAGCATTTACACGAAATGGATTTATATTATAATCATCTTTTCTAATGAATCTTAAAACATTGCCGTTTAATTCAGCTACTTGACGTGTACGCGAACCTAAGCGATAAGCCCCTATCACACCAAAAGCGACATGAAATGCTTTCTTTGGATTTTTACTGGTATTTATTTCTAACAATAGAGGCACATCTACAAAAGTTGTTTTAAATCGGTTTTTCTTATAACTATATGTGTTTGTAGTATCTATTACACCATAGGTATAACTACTATCTGCATTAAGTTTGGTTTTATTTGCAAATTCATATTGACTCCATTCAAAACCAATACCAGTTACTAAATTCAAATAGTTCTTATAAATATGAAAATCTTTTTCAAATGGATTTAATTGAAAGTTAAGTGATTTTCCATAATTCAACTCCATATACTTTTGTCCTGGAGGTAGATTTACACTACCAAACCCAGTCCATCCATTAATTCCCATTCCAAAACCTGCCCAATGATGAAAGTTATCTTCTTTAGTGGTTGATTTACCACCTTTTTCTTTATCCTTACTTATTATAACATACTGTTTATTTTTAAAATTGATTGTAGTTGAATCTTTTTTCTCTTGTTTAGCTGCCGCTTCTTCATCGGCAATTTTTGCAATTAATGATGACGAAGAAGCCTCGGCACTCACGTCTTTAGGATCACCCTTAAATTTTATAGTACTTGAGCCCGTGGCATTTGCACTTATTTTCTCGCTGGCAAATACTCTAGCATAAGATGCGCCTGATGCCACTATTACAGCAATTGGTGTGTTTAATTTATAGGTTTTAAGTGATGAAGCACCGCTTATGGTACTTTGTAATTGTTGCGTGTTCCCATCTAACACAGCACTAGAAGCTCCACTCAACAACACATCAACAAATTGTGTTTTTATATCGGCTTTAACACTACTGGCACCTGATGCATTAATGAAAATAGAATCAATTTGTAAAGTGTTTTTTGTGGTAAATTTTGAAGCACCGGTTAATACTATCTCATGTAATGTATTTCCCATAACCGTTATTTTATAATCGCTTTTAAATGTACCTTTTGCTTTAATAATTAAACTCTCCGATTCAAAATTGGTAACTATGTTGTTTAATTCATCTTCATTAGCCGTAACAACAATTTTAAGTGTATCACTTTGAATATAGTTAACATGTGTTGCACCTGAAATCTCTATTTTTTTAAAAGGTTTAACCTCTCTTATTACTGTAGTTTGGGAATTTACTTGATTAAAGAATAGAATTAATAAAGTGAAAATAAATAGTTGTTTCATAAATTGAGGTTTTAATGAATAATTATACTTTAAAATTTGACGTAAGACGCTTTTAAAAAGAAAAAAGTTACACTAATAATCAAAAAATTATTTTTGAGCCTTAATCCATTCTGCCAGATCGGTAACTAATTTAGGAGAAACATTACCTTGTAACTGATATTCTTGTGGCCATGATTTTTCTTTGCCAGGTATTAATAAATGATTTAAATCTGGATATGAAATAAATTTGTTTTTACTGTTGTCGCCTAAGGCTTGTTTCCATAACTCAAAATCTTTCATAGTTACTTGGTAATCTCTCTCACCTTGTATAACTAAAATAGGTTGCTTTAATTTTTTAGCTGTTTCTACTTGATGATATTTACTGATTGATTGCCAATAATACGATGGTAAGCCGAGTGGTAACTCTTCTTTTTTAGACTTCTTTAAAATTTTAAGTTGTTTAACGCGTGCTACTTGCTGTTGCAAAGTATCTATCTCTTTCATGTCATCACTACTTAAACTATCCTGTGAAGCTAAATATTTAACTTGTTCTAATATTAAATCTTCTAGTGGACGTGCATTACCAGCCAACAACACAATACCTTTAACTTCCTTAGATTTTGAAGCAACGAGAGGCGCACACATGGCCCCAAGACTATGACCTGCAATAAATATATTTGAGGTTTTTAAATCAGGAAATGCACGAATTGTTTTAATTGCATTTACAGCATCTTCTATTACTTCCTCATATATCCCTACTTTTTCATACTGAGTACTCATCTCTTTTCCGTAAACCAACGTACGTTTATCATATCTAAAAGTAGCAATGCCCAAAGATGCTAAACCCGTAGCAATATCTTTTAAAGGCTTATTAGGCCCAATGGTTTCATCTTTATCATTAGGCCCAGAGCCCGCTAACAAAATAACTACTGGTGGGTTTTTTGTGTGATTTGGAATACATAATGCGCCTGGTAAAGCCATAGTACCGGTTTTTACCGCTAGTTTTGTTTCGTAAAACTTGTGTGGTTGAACATAATCAGGAGAAGAATAAGTTGTTTTACTTTTTGGTGGAGTAAAATAAATACCAACTATTTTACTTGGTGGATTATGATACGCTAACTGTAAGTTAATTTTCATTTTTTCAAATGAACATAATACATACGTTAATAAAATGGAGTCTTTTTCTTCAGTTGTAATTTCCGAGAATCCTTTGTATTCACCCATATATCGTGGCATGCTGCCCCACATTTGTTCTAACATGCCCGAAGAAATTTTGTTTGTTATAACCGTATCGAACATAGCATAACAACTATCAAATTTTTGACGTTCCAATTTTTTAATGAAAGCAGATGACAATTCTTCGGCAGTTTGTGCATATACAAACACACCAAAAAAACAAGCTATGGTAATAAAAATGTTACGCAAGAATTGTTACTGGGTTTTCTAAATAAGTTCGTAATGTTTGTAAAAATGCTGCGCCAGTTGCGCCATCTACCGTGCGATGATCGCAAGCTAATGTTACTTTCATAATATTACCTGGAACTACTTGGTTGTTTTTTACCACAGGCACTTGACGAATTGCGCCCACCGATAAAATACATGATTCTGGCGAATTTATTATAGACGTAAATGAATCAATACCAAACATGCCTAAGTTAGAAACTGTAAATGTATTTCCTTCCCAATCGGCTGGTTGTAATTTTTTATCTTTCGCACGTTTTCCTAAATCTTTTACCTCAGCACTTATTTGCGATAAAGATTTTTGATCAGCGAAACGCACCACGGGTACTAGTAGTCCATCTTCAACAGCTACAGCTACACCAATATGAATATGAGAATATTGACGAATTTTATCACCCATCCAGCTTGTATTTACTTTAGGGTGTTTACGAAGCGCGGCAGCACAAGCTTTTATAACCAAATCATTAAATGACACTTTAGTATCCGGAATGGCATTAATAGCATTACGTGCTGTAATAGCATTATCCATATCCACTTCAATTGTTAAATAAAAATGCGGTGCACCATTTTTGCTTTCTAACAAACGGCGAGCAATGGTTTTACGCATTTGCGAAACTGGAGTATCTTCAAAACTCTCGGCACCTGGAATAAACGCATGTACCGATTTTGAAGAAGTAGAACCTTGCTGAGGTTTATAATTTTCAATATCAACTTTAGTTACACGACCATTGTCGCCAGTTCCTGTAACCATTGAAATATCAATGCCTTTCTCTTTAGCTAAAGCTTTGGCTAATGGAGAGGCTTTTATTCTTGCATCTGTTGAAGTTGTTTTGTTAGTAGCAGAAGCAGTAATTGTAGGTGTTACAGGAGTTGTAGCAACCGATGTTGATGTTGATGAGGAACTTGAATTAGCAATTGCTAAAATCGCATTTACATCTTCACCTCCTTTTCCTAGGATTGCAAGGATGCCATCAACTGGTGCTGATGCTTTTTCTTGAACACCAATATAAATTAACACACCATCTTGAAACGATTCAAATTCCATGGTTGCCTTATCGGTTGCAATATCTGCTAATAACTCTCCACTCTTTACTTTATCACCAACTTTCTTATGCCATTTTTCAACCACTCCATCTGTCATCGTATCACTTAATTTAGGCATACGTACAATTTCTACACCGGCAGGAATAGTTCCTGTTGTGATGTTGCTTGGTGGTGGTGTTGATATAGACGATTCTGCTTTAGCAGGAGCCGATGAATTAAGTAAAGCTGAAATATCTTCGCCTTCTTTTCCTAATATGGCTAAAATAGCTTCTACCGGTGCAGCTTGTTTTTCTTGTACACCAATGTGTAAAAGCACACCATCTTGAAACGATTCAAATTCCATGGTTGCTTTATCGGTTTCAATGTCAGCTAATAATTCGCCACTTTTCACTTTATCACCAATTTTTTTGTGCCATTTAGCTACCACGCCTTCTGTCATGGTATCACTTAGTTTGGGCATTCTTACTATTTCAGCCATGTGCTTTTAATGTTTAAGATTATTATTCGTGGAATTTGTTACGAAAAAAATCTGTATTGTTAAGTTCTAATTTTATTAATTACTCAATTATAAACGGATAATTAGGTTCTGCATACACATCTTTATACAATTCACTTGCATCAGGATACGGACTTTCTTCTGCAAATTGTATAGACTCATCAACCAAGGCTTTTACGCGTGCTTCTGTTTCTTCAATACCTTTCTCATCTATCCATTTATTGTCAAGTAAGGTTTTTAAAACGCGATCAATAGGATCATGATTAGTTTGAAAATCTTTCACTTCGTCTTTGGTACGATAAGTTTGCGCATCGCTCATAGAATGTCCCTTAAAACGATATGTTTTCATCTCTAATAAAGTTGGTCCATCACCACGGCGTGCTCTTGCAACTGCTTCTTCAATGGCTTCATGAACTGCTTCTACATTTAATCCATCTACTGGTTTTGATGGCATATCATACGATAAACCAATTTTCCACAAGTCGTGTACATTGCTAGTTCTTACTACTGAGGTACCCATTGCGTACATATTATTTTCGATAATATATACTACTGGTAATTTCCAATTCATAGCCATATTAAATGCCTCGTGTAAGGCGCCTTGGCGTACAGCTCCATCACCCATTGAGCAAATACACACATTATCTGTTCCCAAATATTTTTCGGCAAAGGCAATACCCGCACCCAAGGGAACCTGACCACCAACAATTCCGTGTCCTCCTATAAAATTATGTTCTTTACTAAATATATGCATTGAACCGCCTTTACCTTTACTACAACCTGTAATTTTTGCATACATTTCAGCCATCACAAATTTGGGATGTAATCCTAAGCCAATAGGATGCGCGTGATCGCGATAAGCAGTGATATGTTTATCATCTTTTTTAGTAGCACTTACAGTACCTGCAACAATCGCTTCCTGACCATTGTATAAATGACAAAATCCTTTAATTTTTTGTTGAACATAAACCTGTCCGGTTTTTTCTTCGAAACGACGCATCAACAACATTGATTCGTACCATTTTAAGTATTGTTCTTTAGAGAACTTACTCTTTTTTTCTGCTGTTTTAGCCATATTACATTGGATTTAACAAAGTACAAAAGTAACAAAATTTAATCAATACAAAAATACTGAAAATCAATTGCTTACAAATACTTTTTATTAAACATAAGCGGCAACATACTTTCTATACTTTTAGCAATATATATTTTCCCCTTTTCGCCCGACATAATGATGCGAATAGGCTTTTTGCTATTCGTTTCGTATTCTGCTATTGCTTGTCGGCATGAGCCACAAGGAGCTAAAGGTTCGGCAATGATTGATTTTTTTGATTTCACAGAAATAGCAATAGCCACTACTTTAGCTTTTGGAAACTGTGATGCTGCATAAAAAAGCGCCACACGCTCGGCACATAAGCCACTTGGGTAGGCGGCGTTTTCTTGATTATTCCCTGTAATAATTTTTCCATTATCTAATAATACAGCAGCCCCAACATGAAATTTGGAGTAAGGTGCATAGGCATCTTTAACCGACTTTTTAGATTGCATTAACAACTCTGCATCTGCTTTTGGTAAATCTTTTTCGGAGGCATAAACTTCAAATTCGGTAAGAATAGAAAGTGTTTGTGTTTTTACTTTAGACATAAAACGTACAAGTTAAAAACAGAAAGGTAAGAAAGAAAAGCTAGTATTTCAATTTAATCTTAAAAAAGTTTATTCCCTTACAATCTTGCCTAAGCCAGTTATTAATTCTATTTTAGAGGTTTTAAAATCATATTTTATGACATTAAACGATCCAATTGTATTACCTAAGGATATTTTAAATTATATACCTCAACGTCCACCCATTGTTTTAATTAGTAAGATATATAAATGTGATACTGAATCTATTATTACAGGTTTTGATATTACCGAAGCGCATATCTTTTCAAAAAACAAGGTGTTAACCGAATCTGGTATCATTGAAAACATGGCACAAACGGCAGCAGCTATGGCAGGTTTTGAGGCGGTTGTAAATAAATCTCAACCCCGAGTAGGATTTATTGCTAATATAAAAAATTTAGAGATAACACATTTACCTAGTGTTAATAATGAAATTATTACAGAGGTTAAAACTAAAACACAAGTAATGAATGTGTCAATCATTGAAGCTAAATCATATTGCAACCAAGCACTTGTTGCTTCGTGTGAAATGAAAATATTTTTACAAGAAAATTAATTGTATGTCGGCATTAGTTGAAATACAACATGTAACTAAAACATACAAAAATGCTTTAAAGCCTTCGGTAGATAATTTATCGTTTCAAATTAATACTGGAACTATTTTTGGATTACTGGGACCTAATGGTGCAGGAAAAACCACATTAATAAGTATGCTTTGCGGATTATTTTTACCAAATAGCGGACACATAACAATTAATGGGTTTAATCATCAAACCAACAGTAAAGCTTGCAAACAAATAATAGGTGTTGTGCCGCAAGAAATTGCATTATATCCTACACTTACAGCTTGGGAGAACTTAATTTTTTTAGGAAACATGTATGGATTAAATCATGCGACATTAAAGAAAAAAATAAAAACATACTTACAAATTTTTGGTTTAGAAGATTATACGCACCAAAAAATTTCAACTTTTTCGGGAGGAATGAAACGTCGCGTGAATTTAATTGCCGGCATTCTTCATCAACCGCAATTACTTATCTTAGATGAACCTACCGTAGGCGTTGACATTCAATCCAAAAACGCCATCATTAATCAACTTAAAACACTTAATAAAGAAAATGGTACAACTATATTATACACATCACATCACCTAGATGAAGCCGAAGATTTTTGTTCCCATATAGCTATTATTGATGAAGGTAAATTAATCACTCAAGGCCACACTCAAGAGTTAATTCAAACGCATCATTGCCAAAATATAGAAGACGTGTATTTAAAAATAACAGGCAATAAGTTCAGAGATTAGACATGAAATTACTTTACAGCATCTATAAAGAATACAAAGTGTTCATCCGAGATAAGGCTGGATTAGCTATTTTGTTTTTGATGCCTGTAGTTTTAATCTTAGTAATGACTTTAATTCAGGATTCAACATTCAAATCCGTAAACGAATCGTCTGTTCCTGTACTTGTAGTTGATAACGACCAAGATTCATTGTCATTGAAATTAAAACGGTATTTGCAACAATCAAATTTCTTTAAATTAACCGATACAGTTTTAAGTTATCAAGACGCTAAACAAGAAATTTTGAAAGGACATTACTTAATTGGAATTATTATTCCAACACATACAAGCAAACAACTTAAAGAACAATCTTCGGAGAAAATTAGCAATCTACTAAGTAGTTTTAGTGGCGATTCTAATTTAATTCAAACTGAAGCAACATCTAAATCCATTCCGCTTCAATTATTATTTGATCCTATTACAAAACAATCATTTAAAACAACCATAACGAATAGCATTGAGCGCATTATATCACAAATAGAATTAGAAACAATGATGAGTGCTCTTCATAAAAACATGCTTGAAATTTATCCTGATGCAAAACCAGCTCCAATTAGCAATCAAGCCATCATTAGTATTAAAGAAGAATATGCTACCAGTAATAACAATTCTATTATTCCAAACTCTGTACAACACAATGTACCTGCTTGGACACTGTTTGCAATGTTTTTTATTTGCATTCCGCTTGCTAGTAACATTATAAAAGAACGAAACGATGGAAGTGCATTTAGATTAATGACAATGCCTAACGCTTATTTTATTGTAATGCTCGGAAAAGTTACCACATATTTAATAGTTAGCTTACTTCAATTTTTCCTTATCCTCTCCATTGGTGTTTACATTTTACCATTACTTAGTATTCCTGCGCTTAACATTGGTAATCAATTGCCACTACTCATTTTAGTAGCACTATCGGCAGGTATAGCGGCTGTAGGATTTGGATTGTTAGTAGGTACTGTTGCCACCACACACGATCAAGCATCACTATTTGGTGCTATTATGGTTATTATTTTTGCAGCCATAGGTGGAGTTTGGGTTCCAACATTTGTAATGCCCCACTTTATGAAAATCATTTCTGTATTTTCTCCTATGAATTGGGGATTAGAATCATTTTATGCTGTATTTGTACGCAACTCTACACTTCAAGAAATTTATTTTGAACTAATAAAGTTGTGGGTGTTTTGCGCTATTACAATTATTAGTGCATTTGGGTATCAATCCTACAAGAGAAACCAATAAAGACCATTTAGTCGTTAAGTTTTAAAACAGCCATAAACGCACTTTGAGGAATCTCAACATTTCCTACTTGCTTCATTCGCTTTTTACCCTCTTTTTGTTTTTCTAATAACTTACGCTTACGGCTAATATCTCCACCATAACACTTAGCAGTAACATCTTTTCTTATTGCCTTTATTGTTTCGCGTGCAATTATTTTGGCGCCTATAGCTGCTTGAATTGGAATCTCGAATTGTTGCTTAGGAATTAACTCTTTTAATTTTTCACAAATTTTCTTTCCAAATTCATAAGCATTACTTCTATGAATAAGTGCTGATAAAGCATCTACAGGCTCACTGTTTAATAAAATATCTAGCTTTACCAAGTCAGATTGTTTCAATCCAATTGGATGATAATCAAAAGATGCATAGCCTTTTGAAATAGATTTAAGGCGATCAAAGAAATCAAAAACAACTTCACCTAATGGCATCTCAAAAGAAAGCTCAACTCTATCGGCTGTTAAATAATTTTGATTTGTTATAACTCCTCTTTTCTCTATACACAAACTCATAACAGGGCCAATAAATTCAGACTTTGTAATGATGTTAGCTTTAATATATGGTTCTTCAATAAAATCAATTCTGCCTGGATCTGGTAAATCAGCCGGATTATTTACTATAACTACCTCGCCATCTGTTTTAGTAGCTCTGTAAGACACATTGGGTACCGTTGTAATAACGGTCATATTAAATTCGCGTTCTAATCGTTCCTGAATAATTTCCATGTGCAACATTCCTAAGAAGCCACAACGAAAACCAAAGCCCAAAGCAGCAGAAGATTCAGGTTCCCAAGTTAATGAAGCATCGTTTAGTTGTAATTTTTCCATGCTATAACGCAACTCTTCAAAATCCTCAGTATCTACTGGGTATATACCTGCAAACACCATTGGTTTTACATCCTCAAATCCCTTAATAGCTTCTGAACAAGGATTAATGGCACTGGTTAAGGTGTCGCCTACTTTTACCTCTTTAGCTTCCTTAATTCCAGAAATAATATACCCTACATCACCTGTTTTAATAACATCTCTTGGCTCTTGTTTTAATCGTAATACGCCTATCTCATCGGCATTGTATTCCATGCCTGTGTTTACAAACTTCACTTTTTCTCCTTTTTTAATACTGCCATTGTAAATCCTGAAATAAGCAATTATACCACGAAACGAATTAAATACTGAATCAAAAATTAATGCTTGTAGAGGTGCTGATTCATTCCCACTTGGCGGAGGAATACGGTTTACAATTTCTTCTAATATTTCTGTAACTCCCAATCCTGTTTTTCCAGAAGCCGCCATAATTTCTGCACGATCGCAACCTAATAAATCTACAATTTGATCCTTCACAACTTCGGGGTCGGCACTTGGTAAATCAATTTTATTTAAAATAGGAATAATGGTTAAATTATTTTCAAGTGCTAAATATAAATTAGAAATCGTTTGAGCTTGGATTCCTTGTGCGGCATCTACAATTAGCAAAGCGCCCTCACAAGCAGCAATTGAACGAGAAACTTCGTAACTAAAATCCACATGACCAGGAGTATCTATAAGATTGAGAATATATTTCTCTCCCTTATAAGTATAATCCATCTGTATAGCGTGACTTTTTATTGTAATTCCACGCTCTTTCTCTAAATCCATATCATCTAACACTTGATCTTGCATATCTCGTTTAGAGATTGTATTTGTGTATTCTAATAACCTATCTGCCAAAGTAGATTTACCATGGTCGATATGAGCGATGATACAAAAATTACGTATGTTTTTCATTTAACTAAAATAAGGGTGCAAAGATACATTATTAGATGCAAATTATAATGCGTGTTCAATAAAAAAACGCCACCTTAATGAGTGGCGTTTTTTATAAAAAGAAGTTAAATATTAATTTTCTTTTTTAATTACATTGACATGACCTACAAACGGATGTTTATTACCCATTATATCTTTAGCCATGATTTTATAAATATAAACGCCTTGAGGTGCCATCTTAGAATTACCTTTTACTGATCCGTCCCAACCTTTTCTTAAGTTGTTACTTGTAAAGATATTCTCGCCCCAACGATCATATATATCCATACGATAGTTTTCTTCATCAATACCAACTCCAACAGGTATAAATATATCATTCATTCCATCACCATCAGGTGTAAAGGTGTTTGGTATATACATTGCAAAGTCAGGAGTAATATCAACTAGAACTTGAGCAGTATCTTTACAACCATGAACAGAAGTAGCAATTAGGTTAATTTGATAATTACCTACGTATTGATAATAATGACCTGGATTAGTTAAAGTAGATGTATTATCCGTAGCAGATGCTACTGGATCGCCAAAGTTCCAATAGTATGTAGATGCCCCTTGTGAAGTATTTACAAAACTAATAGAAGGTGTCAAAATACTTGTAGTTGAAGGGTCTGCATAAAAAGAAGCAATTGGTTGAGGATACACTTCAATATAATCAGGTTTAGTAATTGAATTATTACATCCAGTTACTGGATTTTTCACCAATAAACTAATAGTATATTTACCCGAATCTGCAAAGGTAGCAACCATTGGGTTTCCACTTCCTCCTACAGCATCGCTCCAAATAAACTGATCAGATGTGCCATCAGAAGTACCTGTTAAAGTAACTGTTAATGGAGCACAGCCTGATAATGGGCTTCCAGTAAAATCAATAACCGGTAAAGGATTTACATTAACTGTAAACACAGTACTACCAGTTGGAATTGTACATCCATCATCTATTGTTAATGTATAATTATTAGTAACCGATACAGTTGGTGCACTTCCTGATACTATTGCCTGACTTGTTGCGCCTGGTATAGCCGGATTCCATACATAAGTGTAAGGGCCTCCATTTCCAGGACTTGTAATTGTAGGGACTAATGTAGTTATATCACCATGACAAATTGTAGTGGTTGTAGCCTGAACTAATAACTGAGGCGTTACATTAACAGTTATCACTTTAGGTGAAACAGAACAACCATTTACATCAGACATTGAAACAGTATAAGTAGAAGTAATGGTTGGGTTTACAGTGTGCGGGCCTGCTCCAACAAATGGATTTGGAGCCCAAGTGTAACTGTAAGCAGGAGTTCCACCTTGTCCAGATGCACTAATCTGAGTACTTTGACCATAACAAATTGTTATATTAGGACTTACCACTAGATTTAAGAAGGCTGGTTGATTTACATTAATTGGTTGAGAAGTTGTACAACCATAGTTGTCTGTTAAAGTCGCCACATAATTTCCAGCGGAAACCCCAGCCACACTTTGTGTTAATGCTGATGTTGTTAATGTTTGGGAAATTGGATTAGACCAAGATACCGTATAAGGTGCTGTGCCAGGAGTGTAGTTTATGGTAATCTCACCATTTGATAATCCAAAACAACTTGGCATAGTTACACTATAACTAGTAATAACAGGTAATGGAGGATTAGCAATATCTATGGTTTGAGTTAATACACACCCTTTAGCATCTGTAATTGTCGCATTCCAATTTGAACCTGGTGACATATTCGTAGAAATGGTTCCATTAGTGTTTGGAGTTCCACCATTCCATGCTATAGTATACGCTGGAGTTCCACCATTTACTGTTACTGTAGCCGAACCATTTGCTTGACCACAGGTAGCAGGTAAAGACACATAAGAAGATGATAACGCTGTAGGTTCTATAATAGTAAAGTTAGCGTTAATGGAACAGTTATTCCCATCGGTTACTACTACTGAATAAGGACCTGCCGATAATCCGTTTAGATTAGCCGCATTAGGTTGAGCAGGAGTCCAGGCGTAATTGTATCCACCAGAAGTTGTACCACCTTGAACTACTGTAATAATTTGACCATTACTACCTCCATTACAAGATACATTAGTAAAACTAGATGAAGACATAACTAAAGCTGATGGTTGTGTAATAATAATTTGAGCTGATGTAGAACAACCATTTGCATCTGTAGCTGTTCCTGTATAAGTATTTGCAGGAACATTGACTAAAACAGAAGTTGTTTGAGCACTTGGCGTCCAATTATATGTGTAAGGTGCCGTACCTCCATTAGTTAATAATGTAGCACCACCATCACTTAATCCAAAACATGAGATGTTTGTTGAACTACCTATTGCACTTACAAATTGTGTAGGTTCTGTAATTTGTACCGATGCTGTACCTATACATCCCGCATTATCTGTAATTGTTTCAGTATATAGTCCAGCAATTAAATTACTTGGGTTTAAAGTTGATTGCCCGTTACTCCAGTTGATGGTATAAGGAGCTACGCCACCAGTAACTGTACTAGTTATCGCTCCGTTATTTCCTCCAAAACAACTCACATTTGTACTTGTTAAAATGGTTACAACAGGACCTGCAATATCATTTATTAATCCCGAAGCAACTGCAGTACATCCATTTGCATCAGTTACTGTAAAATTGTATGCACCTGCTAATACATTGTTATTACATAACGTAGTTACATTATTAGTCCATAAATAATTATATGGTGATGTTCCACCAGTAACAGTTGCACAAGTTTTACCATTAGCTTGTCCACAGTTTGAATTTGTGGATGTTACAGCGGCAGTTAATAAAGCAGGTTGATTTAAAGTAAATGTAAGTGTTGTTGTACAAGCTCCGTTTGAGTTAATAACAACACTGTTTACACCTGCACATAAAGTATTTACAAAATTACCAGATTGTAAGCCTGGTAACCACTGGAAAGTAGTAGTACCAGCACCTCCTGAGAAAGCAACATTTGCTGTTCCATCACACACACCATTACAAGTAGGATCCGTCGTGGTTAATGTCGTTGCTAAAGGGGTTGGTTCAATAATAGTTGCGGTAGCTGAAGATACACAACCATTTGCATCAGTTACTGTTGCAATATATTGACCAGCTGTTAAACTATTACTAGTAGCTGCTGTAGATGAGCTTGGATTCCAAGAGTAGGTATATGCACCAGTACCGCCAATAGCTGCAACAGTTGCAAAACCATTGTTACCACCATTACAAGAAACACTACCAGTTGCGCTAATATTTGCAACTAATTGTGTAGGCTCTGTTATTGTAATTTGAGCAACCGCAGTACAATTATTAAAATCGGTTGCGGTTACTGTATAAACACCTGCACAGGCATTTGTTAGTGTTTGACTTGTTACGCCTGTAGGGCCACCAGCCCAGAAATAATTTACTGGAGCTACACCATTTGTACTACTTGCAATGGCTATAGCATTACAAGCCCCAAAACAACTAACATTAGTAGATGTTATACTAGCTGCCATTGCTGGAGGATTTACTAAAGTCATTGTAGGCGAAAGCGTACAACCATTAGCGTCCATAACATTAACAGCATAGGATCCTGCTCCATAAGGGTTACTTGTAGCACTATTTCCGCCACCAGCGGTCCAAGTAAATGTATATGGAGGTGTTCCACCTGTTACTGATGCAATTCCATTTCCATCAATTGAACCAAAACACTTAGGTTGTGTTACAACAATACTTGCGGTTAATGCAGTAGGTTCTGAGATACTAACACTAGTAGAAGCCACGCAACCAGCATTATCAGTAACCGAAACCGTATATAATCCAGCGGTTAAATTTGTTGCAGCTGGTGTTACAGGTCCATGACTCCAAGTATAAGTGTATGTTCCAACACCCCCCGATGCTAAAGCAACAGCCGCACCCGTATTTCCACCATTACAACTTACATTTGTAAAACTGGTAATTGCAATTGTTGGTCCTGATAAATTTGGAATGGTAACGGCTAAAGGCTGATTACAGTTATTAGCATCTGTTACACTAATAGTATATGTACCAGCTATTACATTTGCAACATCAGTTGTTGTGGATGGTGGAACATTACTCCACACTTGCGTATAAGGATTAGTACCTCCGCTTATAGTCACAGTAGCAGAACCATTTGCCTGGTTACAATTTGCAGGTGTTACAGTAGAAGTTAAAGTAATAGAAGATGGTTGGGTTACAGTAATACTTTGAGTAATTGTACAACCATTGGCATCTGTAATATTACAAACATAATTTCCTGCTGCAACATTTGGAACGGTAGCTGCAGTACTATTAATTGGCGATGTCCATAAGTAAGTGTAAGGACTAGTTCCTCCAGTACCAGCAGCTGTAATAGTACCTGTTGGAGTATTAAAACATTTCACGTTCTGTGAATTCATTACGGCATTTAAAACAGAAGGCTGTGTAATCGTTCCAACAACCGAGGATTTACATCCATAAAAATCTGTTACAGTACAAGTATAGGTGCCTGGACATAAGCTAGTTGCTTGAAGGCCAGTTTGTCCGCCTGGTGTCCATGAATAAGTAAATGGAGAAGCTCCACCTGTCATACCCACTGTTAAGCTTCCGTCGCAAGAACCATTACATGTTACATTACTAGAAGCTGTAATGGCAGCAGTACCTCCTGGTGTGTTTCCAATTACAGCAGGCGAACTAATCACGCAGCCATTAGCATCTGTAGCAGTAATTGTATAAGTTCCAGATACTAATCCTATAGATGTAGCAGCTGCTCCGCCACCACCTGTCCAACTATACGTATAAATAGGTGTTCCACCCGTAACAGTAGCAGATCCAATACCATTAGCTGTGGTACAGTTTGCATTTTGGGTAGAAACTGTTATAGTTAAAGCAGTTGGTTGATTTACTGTTATAGTTTGAGTAGCTAAACAACCATTAGCGTCTTGAATACCCATCACATAAGTTGCTGCACCTACATTGTTAAAATTAGGTGAAGTTTGATAAGCTCCGCCATTTAAATTATATGAATAAGTGGGTGTTCCGCCATTTCCAGTAACATTTACAGTTCCTGATGCTGTACCATTACATTTCGCATCAATTGCAGTAGGGCTAATGCTTAACGCTGTAGGTTCAGTTAATGTAACAGAGGTAGTAGTAATACATCCAACGGCATCTTTTATCGTTATATTATAAGATCCTTGAGGTAATCCCGAGAATTGACCTGTTCCATTACTTGAAAATGGCGTTGCTAATGTGTATGTGTATGGTGCTGTACCGCCAGTTGCTGTAACTGTAAAAGCTCCATTAGTACCACCAAAACACGAAATATTTGTACTAGCTGAAATATTAGCTGTTGGACTTCCTGTATTTGAGATACTAAATGGTACACTATATGTACATCCACCTGCATCTTGAACTGTTACAGTATGATTTCCAGCCGCTAAGCCTGATACTGTGTTAGAAGCTCCAAAAGCACCTCCATCAAAGGAATGAGTATATGGCGTTACACCACCTGTTACTCCTGTGATGGTTGCCGATCCATTGGCGCTTCCACAAGTAGCATTAGTTGTATTTACTGTTCCTGCAGAAGGCCCTGTACCACCAGCAACATTAAATGTAGTATTAAATGTACATCCACCAGCATCCGAAACTAAGATTGTATGAGTTCCTGCAGCTAATCCAGTTGTTACACTACCTGTAGCAACTCCATCAACACTAAATGTATAGGCTGGTGTTCCTCCTGTTACTCCTGTAACAGTATAAGTACCATTGTTTGTCCCACAAGTAGTAGCGCCTGAATTTCCTGTAATAGCACTTGGTCCAGTACCACTATTAATGACTACATTTTCTGAGTATGTACAACCATTTGCGTCTCTTACAGTAATTGTGTACGTACCCGTTCCAAGACCAGTTGCAGGTGAAGTTCCTGCTACACCATTTACAGAATAGGTATATGGTGTAGTACCTCCAGTAGGTGTCCCAAATGTTATAGTTCCATTACTACTGCCACAAGTTGCGTTAGTAAATGATGTTACAATATCTATTGGGCCAGCTATGTTTGATAGCGGAGTAGAAACCGTATATGTACAGCCGTAATTATTCGTTAACGTAATAACTGGAGTACCCGCTCCTAAACCTGTAACCGTTTGCCCACTTACGCTTCCCATAGAACTGGCATAAGAAGAAATTGTTTGTGGTGGCGGTGAAGTATTGTTTATTGTAACTACGCCGTTATTATTACCGCAGGTTGGATTAGTGAAACTTAAGGTAGCGGATGGATTTGGATTAACAACAACGACATTAGTTGTTGTGCTCACGCAACCACTTGCAGACACTGTATGTATTACAGAATATGTGCCAGCTGCCGTAAAACTTCCAGAATAATTAGCCGTAGAGCCATTGGCAGGTGCTCCTGCAGCTGGACTGAACGCATAAGTATGTGTTCCTCCAGCAGTTCCAGTATTGTTAAAGTTAAAACTATTACCTGTTAAACATTGTGTTGCTGAAGGAATAGCAAAAGTTGATGTAATATTGGGCACTGTAATATTGGTTGTTACAACATTTGTACAAGCACCTATTGATACAGTATGGCTGACGACATAAGACCCAGGAGTAGCAAATGTAATAGAAGGATTCGTTGAAGTTGGTGTTGATATAGTAACACCTGTCGCAGGCGATACAGCCCAGTTATGATTTACCCCAGCGGTGCCAGTATGAGTAAAGACTTGAGACACGCCTGGACAAATTGTTGTATTGACAGGTGTAAATGCTGCGGACAAAGCAGAAACAACGGTTACTTGAACTGTTTTTGTTAAAGGTGGTTTGCAAGGTGCCGTAGCTGTTAAAGAATAGACTGTAGTAGCTCCTGGCGAGACGACGAGAGTTGGAGAGGTTGAACCTCCTGGATTCCACGTATAAGTGATACTACCACAATTTCCAGTTAAAGCAGAAACAGATAACGTTGATGAGCCAGGAGTACAATAGGTGGTTGGATTCGCTGCAATATTAAAATCAAAAGGAACAGCAGCTCCAGGTACCACAAAACTATTTACAGCAGACCACGGACCCGCAGGAGGTACCGCAGCACTCCCTCCAAGCCATTCTCTTGCTCTAAAATAATATGTTTGTCCTGGGCATAAATTAGAATAAGGTATAAAAACTGAAGTATATGGCTCCACAACACAATTGTCTGGCCAACCAGCAGCATTCGTATAATTAACTACATTTAATAACCCAAAATACCAAGGATGAGCATTATAGGTAGTGCCTGGCCCAGCCCAGTTATCAATTGTATTTTGAACTGCAGGAGAAGGTAAGCCGGTTAATCCAGCAGCTGTACAAGAAATTTCTACTTGCATCCAGTAAGGTCCACAACCACAAGTAGCAGAATTTGACGAACCATTTACTGTTACACCTGTTGCTCCAATGTTATAATTATAATTTACAAGAGCTAAACCATGACATGCTTTTACCAATTGTGTAGAAGCTGCCATGAAACCTAAAATAAGTATTAAACGTTTAATCATAAAAGCAAATATATGATATTAATAAAATATTAAATGTTTTTTTACTAACTTTAATCCTATATTCACTCATTCATTCTTACAATTAAGCTATGTACTTTAAATATCTTCTTATAATTCTATTATCTAAAATAAGTTTAGTTGCACAAATAACTTGTTCTCAGTTTTCAACTTATTTTGGCGATAATCAATTTGATGAAATAAAGTCAGTTTGTATAGACTCTAAAAGAAATTACTATGTTATTGGGAATACATATAGCACTACTTTACCAATCACTCAAGGCTTAATTAATGATACTGTATCAGGAGATTATGATATATTTATAGCAAAATTTGATAGTTGTGCGGCTTTGGTTTGGTGTACCTATTTTGGAGGAACTGGATTTGAAAGTGCAGAAAAAATGAGTTTAACATCTGATAGTAATCTTATTTTTTGTGGGTACACATCGAGCATAAATATTCCCATTACTACTGGAGTATTTCAATCCAATAATTTAGGAGGTTATGACTCATACATTACAAAAATCACTCCTAATGGTCAATTAATTTGGAGTACTTATTTTGGAAAAAATGGCGGTGATATGGCTTATGATCTTAGCATCGACAACAACAACAACATTATCATTGGAGGTACCACTACAAGTACAAATTTATACACCACTCCTTCTTCTTTCCAGCAAAATCATAAAGGCAATATGGATGCTTTTATTGCCAAATTTAATAGTTCTGGTGTTTTAAAATGGTGTACCTATTACGGAGGGAATGGTAGTGAAGATATTCATGCTCTTACGTCGGACAAAAATGGAAATATTATTGCTGTTGGCGAATCTTTTAGCACAAATTTAAACACAAGTACTGGGGCATTTCAATCATTTAAAAATGGAGCTTCTGACGTTTATATTATAAAATTAGACTCTTTGGGAAACCGGGTTTTTTCAACCTATTATGGAGGAGACTCTTCTGACGATGCGTGGGGTGTAGCTTGCGATAATAATCAAAATATTTATATTGCAGGACAATCAAAGAGCTCAGATTTTTATACAACTACAAACTGTTTTCAAGACACTAATGCCGGCTATTTAGATTGCTTTGTTTCAAAATGGGATGCTTCTGGCAATTTATTACACGCCACATTATTAGGAGGTTCTGGTAACGATTTTACAAGCAGATTACAACTCTTAAATCAGAATCAACTAATTGTTTTAGCTAAAACAGAAAGTTCAAATATTCCTATTTATCCTAATAGTATTCAAAACACGCTTAATGGTAGCTACGACATTTATCTGGTGGTATTTGATACTGACTCATTATATCCTCATTGGACAAGTTATTATGGTGGCACAACAGATGATACTGGGAATGATTTAAAGATTATAAGCCCTAATAATGTGATATTTGTTGGTTCTACTAATAGTGTAGATTACCCTGTGAGCGCAAATGCATTTCAGGGAACTCTAAATGCTAATAATGATGGTGTTATTACAAAATTTCAATTACCAAATAATATTACCACCAATCTTCTTAACTTTAAACAACAAGATATTATTCAAGTTTTTCCTAATCCATTTAATAGCACAATTTTTATAAAGGGTAACAATATTCAACAAATTTCAATTACAAATCTACTAGGTGAGGCGATATATTCTGGCTTTAACGAATCTCAAATAATTACAAGTGGGTTGTCTTCAGGAACATATATAATCACCGTAAACGGTAGATCTCAATTAATTACTAAGGAATGATTTATTGTTTCTTTTTCTTAGAATTAGGTTCTAAAATTTGTGCGTCAATCTCAGATTTATATTTACCCGATAAAATCATCTTAAACGGATAAAAAAACTGACTTATAAATGTAGTAGGCATATTTTTTTGATCGGGCACACCAATAATTGGTGTTTTATCTTTAGGGACATAATAAAAGCCAAAAATAATATCCCAAATATTTAAAATACTAGCATAATTTACGCCAAGTTTTCTTGGAATATTTTTGGCATGATGCCAAGCGTGTGTTTCGGGAGTGTTAATAATATAATTTAAGAACCCCCATTTTACTTTTATATTACTATGCGTAAAAAAGCCCCATACATTTTGCACAGTAATCTGAAATAGATAATAATCAACTACCGAATATCCTATCATAGCAAATGGAATATAAATGAGTGGCTTAAACACAAACATCTCTACAAAATGAAATCTACGAGTTGAGGCCGCCCCCAAAGTATCTTGTGCATGATGTATTTTATGAAATATCCATAAGAAGTCGAAACGATGCAATAAATAATGAGCAATAAATTCACTAAAATCTTGTAGCAAGAACATGATAAGAATTTGTATCGCTGGATTCCAGGAAGTAATGTCGGCCACTTTTAAATCATGAATGCCAAATACCCCTAATCCTTTTAAAAAAATCAACTCCGTAACAGCGCATATTCCAAATAATCCTATTGAATAAACAATAATATCATTAAATAATACATAAAATATATCTAACCAAAACCCTTTTCTAGTAATTGTGCCATGCTGGCGCTGTTTAGGCAAAACAATTTCTAATGTAAAACAAAACAAATACGCTAATAAAACACAATAATAAACATTATCAAACGCAGGATGTTTAAGATGACCAATGGTATAATTATAAATCATCTTCGTGCTTTCAGTAAAGGTTTTTGATATTTCAGCAAATAAAGACAATGTAATTGTTTTGAATACTTACAAATTTATGTAAATTTAATCTTAATTTTTATTTAATGAAATTTATACAACATTATCTTAATAAGGAACATCTAATTATAATTTTTATTGTTATTCTGTTTTATGGGAATATACTAAACAATAATTACTCCTTAGATGATAGTTTTGTTACTCAGAAAAACAACATTACAGCATCCGGACTGAAATCTATTCCACGAATCTTAAAATCACCTTATATAGATGGCAATGAAGGATTCAAATTTGATTACCGTCCAATTGTAAAAATTTCCTTTGCTATTGAGCATGAATTATTTGGTGTAAGTCCGAAAACTTCACATTTAATTAATATTTCTCTTTATATTATTGGATTAATTATTTTATTAAAGGTATTAAAAATTCTATTTTTTAATTTAGACTCTAGAGTTCCTCTTTTTAGCGTTTTACTATTTGCTATTTTACCCATCCACACTGAAGTGGTTTCGAGTATAAAGAATAGAGACGTACTATTGTGTTTTATTTTTAGTTTGTTAGCTCTTAAGAACACATTACAATTTTATGAAAGTATTCCTAGAAAATGGAAACATCTAATTTATGCAATTGTATTTTTATACATAGCTTTACTAAGCAAGTACGATGCTTTACCCTATATTGCTATTATTCCTATGTGTGTGTTTATTAAAAACCAAAAAGGCTATCAACAGTTCCTCCTTTTATTTATACTATGTGCATTTATTTTTATTTTCATAAAAATTACTAGAAAAAACGTACTCGATTCTGAAGTAATGAAACGCCACTCTTACTTCTTTGAAAACCCTCTTTATCTTATTAAAGAGATTAAGCTAAAATTAATAACTGCTTTAAACGTTTTAGGTTTCTATATACAACAATGTGTCTTTCCTTATAAGATGTGTTGTTACTATGGTTTTGATACCATTCCTTATAATAAAATTAGTTTGCATGGATATGTTGGTATAATTTCAATTCCAATTTTAATTTACTATTTTATTAAGTCGTTTTTTCAAAAAGAATTTTTATTATTTATAGGCATCTTTATTTTCACTGCATCCATCTCAATGTATCTTAATCTTGTAAAACCAGCTGTTGGAATAGTAGCCGACCGATTTGCTTTTTTTGGCTCGTTGGGTATAGTGTTAATTGCTATGCATTTTGTATCTAAATACCTTTTTCTAAAATTAGATAAAAAGAAATATCTAATTATCCTTTCATGTGTTGTAGTTGCAATATGCTTATATATTACTATTACAAGAAATAATGACTGGAAAGACCAGAAGAGTATAATTGAAGCTGATGTAGAAAAATATCCAAATAATGTTTATCTTAATTATTTATGGGCAAAACAAATTGTAAAACACTCACAAGAGAATAGTAATATTATTTCTTCTCAACAACAGAAGAATAATTTCCTTAACGCAAAAGCATATTTAGAAAAATCAATAAACTCAGATAACAAGTATCCTAATTCCTTAAACTTTATGTCTTATGTGCTTGTTTATCTTCTAAATGATTTTCAAGGTGCAATACCATACATCGATAAATCTTTGCAAATTCGAGAAACTGCTGAATTGTTATATTATAAAGGAATTTGTAAATGGGAACTCAAACAAAATGATAGCTGTGAATACTTTCTACTTAAAAGTATTAAAAAAGATAGTGTATTTTATAATTCTTACGGGTTCTTATTATATAATTACAGCCAAGAAAAAGCATTTGATAAATCGCTTCAAATCTTAAACAATGCCTTAGATCGAGGAGTGAAATCGGAAGAAATATATAATTTATTGGGTAAAACCTATTGGCAGATAAACAATAATCAATTAGCAAATAAATATTATAAACTTGCTCTTGAAATTAATCCTACAAATCAAGAGGCTATAAAAATGGAGAAGTTAACTGCTCAAAACTAATAGACATACTAATTTCTTAATGTTTTTATTTATTTCGTAATTATGCCAATAGAGAATTTTAAGCAATATATTCAATATCATACCCAGCTTAGTAATGAGCATTTTAATGAACTCACCAAGAATATCAAAGTAGATGTTTTAAAAAAGCATACACGCTTGCTAAATCAAGGCGAAGTTTGCCGCTCTTCATTTTTTGTTTCAAAAGGCTTATTAAGGTTATATACATTAGATCATCAAGGAAAAGAAGTTGTATTACAATTTGCACCTGAAAATTGGATTGTAGGAGATAGAAGTAGCGCATATTTTAATCAAGCATCTGATTATTTTATTGATTGTATTGAAGATTCTGAAATTGTATTTATAGATAGGCAACTTATTGAAAGAGCATCAGATATTGATAAAAATTTCAGAATATACTTTGATAATCTGTTACATAATCATATTCGGCACATGCAAAGAAGAATAAGTTTTTTACTGTGTGCCACTGCTGAACAACGCTATATGGAGTTTATTACCTTATATCCCGATTTAATGTTGCGTGCTCCTCAATGGATGATTGCATCTTATTTAGGAATTACACCCGAAAGTTTAAGCAGAGTGAGAAAAGAATTAGCAAATAAACATTTTAGAACAATTTAATTATGGAGGCATACAACACACTAAGCGAAGCAATCAATGCATTAAGAATGCAAGGCTACACAACTGACTTTAACTTACAAAAAACCTGTATAGTTTGTCAAACAGGAAAATACAATTTTAATCATAACGAATTCCAGATTGATAAATCATTTCGTTTTGATGTTGATGAAAATCCAGCCGATCAATCTGTATTATATGCCATATCCTCTACCGACTCTCAAATAAAAGGTATCTTAGTAACTGGGTATGGAATTTACTCAGAGGATATTGCTAATGAAATCTTAGAAAAGTTAAGATAAATTTGATTTCTTATCATACATCAAGAAAATATCCCAACTTGTGCTATAACTTTGTGCCAATAAAAGATTATAGTTATGGCACAAAGAGAAATAGAAGCTATTATAGCCCCGAGAACTCCTCACTTTGTTGGAGATGGTTTTAGAGTACACAATTTTATTCCATCAACAATAAGTATGGAGCACATGAGTCCGTTTATTATGTTAGATTATGGCTCTAAATTTTATTTTCCACCTAGTAATAAACCAAGAGGCGTGAATGTACATCCTCATCGTGGTTTTGAAACTGTAACCATTGCTTATAAAGGAAAGGTGGCGCATCATGATAGTGCTGGTAATAGTGGTATTATTGGCGAAGGCGATGTTCAATGGATGACTGCTGCTTCAGGCGTATTGCATAAAGAATATCACGAAGAAACATTTAGTAAAGCAGGTGGAGACTTTCAGGTAGTACAATTATGGGTTAATTTACCAGCCAAAGACAAAATGTCGAATCCGAAATATCAGGAATTACCCAATGATAAAATTAGTAAAGTAGCCCTTGATAATAATGCAGGAGAAGTTGAAGTAATTGCTGGAAATTATAATAATATTAATGGCAGTGCTAGTACTTTTACACCTATTCATTTACTAAATGTAAAATTAAATTACGACGGAAACGCTACGTTTCAGTTTCCTACTACATATAATACGGCACTTTTAGTGATAGAAGGTGAAATTAAAGTAAATGGCACTAATGTCAATACAGATCATTTAGTTGTGTTTAAACATAATGATGAAGCATTTAATATACAAGCTTTAAATGAGACCAAAGTACTTATTATGAGTGGAGAACCAATACACGAACCTATTGCGGCACATGGCCCTTTTGTAATGAACACTAAAGCAGAAATAATTCAAGCTTTTGAAGACTTCAATAAAGGAAAATTTGGTTATTTAGAAGAAGAATAATTGCTCCTTAATTGATTTAGTGAATATTTTAACATAGAGGGGCTAGCCCTCTAAGTAACCTAGGCTCGATTTTTGATATTTGTTTACTAATATTAACACTCGTTCCTCATGCAAAAAATATTTACTTCTGCTTTTATCATATTTTTAATTATTGGAAATTTTATCATTAAAGGGCAAAACCTAGTTGTAAACCCTAGTTTTGAATTAACCTCAAGTAACTGTTCAAACATAGGAGGCGAAGGTTATACTACCGATTTATTAAACTGGGATGATGCCAACTCTGGTGCTGATAGTTGCTCTTCTCCTGATTTATTTTCTGCTTGTAATGTTATAATGGGTATGCCCACACCAGTAAACATGCCCAACTCGGTATTAGGTTATCAATACTCAAGAACTGGAACAAGACATGCGGGTATTATCCTACACGAAGCCTTAGATCAGTATAGAGAATATATCGAAGGAATGACCTCTAGTCCTTTAGTTGCCGGGCAACAATATTGTGTTTCGATGTATGTGAGTTTAGCTAATGATGTTCGATATGCTTGTAATAATATTGGTGTGAAATTTTACAACTCTTTATTTCAAAGAAACGCCTGCCCTGGAACAACCAATTCATTAATTAGTTTAACCCCCGATTTAAACTACACTTGTACTCCGATTATGGATACTATGAATTGGGTTAGGCTGCAATGGACCTATACAGCAGTGGGAGGAGAATCCTATTTTGTAATTGGAAACTTTTATAACAATGCTGCTACTACGATTGTAAATAACCCTGGGGGTTCTCTGATAAATCCTTATGCTTATTATTATATTGATGATGTTAGTATTATTCCAAACCCTTGTTGTTATGCTGATATTGCTAGTGTTGCAAACCCTTGTCAAAATGCAGCAGCTATTACACTAACAGCTACTCCTGGTCTCGGTGCTGTATGTACACAAACCATAAGTGGAACATGGGCTGGAACTGGTATAACTAATTCAGTAACGGGCGTATTTAATCCATCGGTAGCAGGCGCAGGTGTACACACTGTGAGTTTTAGTTTAGCTTGTGGATATACAGCTACCACCAATATTACTGTATCACCTTGTACTACCTTTAGCGTATGTAAAGAAGCAAACGGCTCATTAACTGTATCTAACGGTGTACCTACTTATACTTGGTCAACCTACGTTCCAGCCTCATCCACGCCTATAACAAACCAAACTCAATGTCAAGCCTGTGGATATACATGGATGGGGTTTCCGCTTAATCAATGTATGAATGGTGTTACACAGGTTACCAGTTGTTCAACTCCAGCGACATGGTCGGTATATGCCACTGGAAGTAACGCAATGCCTCCAGGGGGATCTACACAAATACAAATAGTAGATGCTGCAGGAACTACTATGACACTTAATCCAACAACGGTTGCTCCTTGTACATCTACTACTTGTCCTACACTAACGATGTCTGTTGCCTCACAAACAAACATTAATTGTTTTGGAGCTAATACAGGCACAGCTACTATAAATGCTACAGGAGGTACTGCCCCTTATACTTATACTTGGATGCCAGGTAGTTTATCAGGTGCTTCTCAAACTAATTTGGGTGCTGGTACATACACCATTAATATTTCAGATGCAAATAACTGTACAGGCACTGGCACTGTTCTTATAACTCAACCTTCAAGTTCACTTAGTGCAGTAATAACAGCAACAACAGCTGCTGGTTGTGGTAGTAGTGGAACAACGACCGCCACTTTTTGGACAGAAGATTTTGGAACAGGATGTAATCAAGGTGCATTAGCCTCAGCTTATACCGGAACCAATGGAGCTTGGGCGGTAACTAATACAGGGACTAATGATGCTGCTGCTAACCAATGGTATGTGAGTGCTACTGAATCAGGAATGGGCGCTGGTAATTGTGGAGATGGATGCTTGGGTACTGGTACTAATAATAGAACTTTACATGTGGCAAATGTTTCTACATCTCCTGCTGCTTTCATATTTTGTCCAACAGGAGATTGCGGTGCTGCATATGATACAGGTATTGGTGCTAATAATGTAAGGGCAGATAAACGCGCTGAATCACCAACTATTAATTGTACAGGACAATCTAATATTTCTTTGTCGTTTAACTATATTGAGGGTGGTGAAACCACATTAGATGATGCGACACTATGGTATTTTGATGGCAGTACTTGGACTCAAATTGACAATATGCCTAAAACAACCACATGTGGTGGAGGTCAAGGGCAGTGGGCAGCTAGAAACTTAACTCTTCCTGCTAGTGCTAATAATAATGCCAATGTTAAACTTGGATTTAGATGGGTTAATAACGATAATGGCGCTGGATCAGATCCTTCTTTTGCAGTAGATGATATTGTTTTATCAGCAAGTTCTGGTTCGGGTGGTGGAACAGGTGCAGCTACTGTAACTGCTACGGGTGGAACATCTGGTTATAATTATAGTTGGGCACCAAGTGGCGGCACAAGTTCTACAGCGAGTGGATTAAACGCTGGTACTTATACGGTTACAGTAACAGATTCTAAAAATTGTACTGCCACTGCTGTGGCTAATATAACTTCTGTTGGAGGGCCAACACTATCTGTAACATCACAAACTAACGTAACTTGTTTTGGAGCTAATACAGGTACAGCTACCATAAATGCTACGGGAGGTACTGGCCCTTATACTTATACTTGGATGCCGGGTAGTTTATCAGGTGCTTCTCAAACTAGTTTGAGTGCTGGAACATATACTATCAATGTGAGTGACGCTAGTGGTTGTATAGGTAGTAATACATTATCTATTACTCAACCAACTGCGGCATTGGGTGGAATAATCACAAATTCGACCAACCCAGGATGTGGCCTAAGTAATGGTTCAGCAACCATTTCTGCGAGCGGCGGAACACCAGTCTATACTTATAGTTGGATGCCAAATGGTGGAAGTGGAAATTCAGCATCGAACTTGTCGTCAGGTTCTAACTCCGTTACTATTACAGATGCTAATAATTGTACTTTCACTATTCCAGTTATACTAAGTTCTGCAAATGGGCCAACACTTACTGTATCATCACAAAGTAATGTAGCATGTTTTGGTACTAATACCGGAACAGCAACTATAAATGCAACAGGTGGTACAGGACCTTATTCTTATACATGGACTCCTGGAGGATTAACAGGCTCTAGTCAATCTGCATTAGGCGCAGGCACTTATACCATATTAGTTAATGATGCTAACAATTGTTCAGGTACTACCACTCTACAAATCACACAACCTACTAATTCATTATCAGCTACTGTTAATAATACGGGTGCAGGTTGTGGCGTGAGTAATGGAAGTGCTACCGTAACTGTTACAGGAGGAACATCTGGTTATACCTATAATTGGTTACCAAGCGGCGGAAGTAGTACAACAGCCACTAACCTTGCTGCTGGAACTTATAGCGTAATAATTACAGATGCTAACGGTTGTACTTTTACAGCTACTACCAATATTGCTAGTGCAGGTGGTGGACCTACATTAGCTATTGCATCACAAAGTAACATTTCATGTTTTGGAGATAATGATGGTTCTGCAAGTATTACCGCTACAGGTTCACCAAGTAGCTTTACATATACTTGGATGCCAAGTGGTGGAAATGCAGCTTCTGCTAGTGGGTTATCTGGTGGTACATATACTATTGTGGTAGGAAATGGAACAGCTTGCACAAGTTCTATTACTGTAATTATAACACAACCAACGGCTATACAAGCTAACATTACTAGCTCTCCTGAAAATTGTGGCGTAGGCGATGGTGTTGCTAGTATTAATCCTACTGGAGGCACTTCTCCGTACACTGTTCAATGGCAGAATGGAAATACAACCAATACAATTACTGCTCTCACATCGGGTATATATAGTGTTCAAATTACCGATAATAACGGCTGTGTAACTACTGCATCAACAGCAGTTGGTGTACAAGGTAGTTTATTTGTAGATGCTGGATTTGGTTCTACCATACATAATGGTGAAACTACGCAACTCTCTGCATCTGCTCCATCGGGAGCTACTATTAGTTGGTCTCCATCTGGTTCATTAGGCTGTTCAACATGTGCCAATACTAGCGCATCTCCACTTGAAACAACTACTTACACTATAGTAGCGTCATATAATGGCTGTACAGGTAGTGATACCGTTACAGTGTGGGTAGATATTATTTGTGGTGATTTGTTCATTCCAACAGCTTTTTCACCAAACAATGATGGAGAAAACGATGTGTTATATGTTTATGGTAACTGTATTGAAACTATGGAGCTCACTATTTTTGATAGATGGGGCGAGAAAGTGTTTGAAACAACTGATCCAAAACAAGGATGGGATGGTACATTTAATGGTAGAGTATTAAATCCTGCTGGTTTTGCCTATGTATTAAAAGCTACAGTTAAAGGAGAGCAGATAAGTAAAAAAGGTAATGTTACTCTTGTAAAATAAGTATAAATAAATTTTAGATTCATGATTCGTTTTTTAATAATAAGTTCAGTTCTGTGTGTGAGTACTATTGCTTTTGCTCAAGATATTCACTTTTCTCAGTTTGATGAAACACCAATACAACTTAACCCAGCAAATGCGGGCACTAAATATCAATTGAGAGCTATTGCTAATTATAAATCGCAGTGGCAAAGTGTAAATGCACCTTTTAAAACATTTGCAGCCTCAATAGACTCAAGGCTTCTAAAAAGCAAGAAACACCATTTAGGATTAGGTGTTGATTTATTTACAGATAACTCTGGAGGTGGACAACTTAAAACCACTCAAGCAAATTTCTCATTATCTGGAATCATCATGCTAAACGAGAAAAATCGATTATCAGGAGGAATGATGGTAGGATATGCTCAGAGAGCATTAACTACTAGTGGATATCAATGGGGAAATCAATATGATGGCATGAAATATTCTAGTTTATTACCTACAGGAGAACTTGCTTCTGGTGGCAATTATAGTTTTGTGGATATAGGCGCAGGATTAGCTTATAATTTCGCTACTAGGCAAACAGACATGTCTGCTAATGACCAAAAACGTGTAACAGTAGGCGTTTCTGTATTCCATCCTCATCAACCAGCCTATTCATTTTATGGCGATGCAACCCGATTATATATGAAAATGGTATTTCATGGCGATGCTGCAATTGGTATTAGTAATACAAATGTTATATTAAAACCTTCTTACATTGTATTTGTACAAGGTCCTACTAAAGAAATAACTCCTGGTTTATCTGCTCAATATGTTTTACAAGGCGTAACCAAGTACACAGGTAATAAAAAATTCACAGCACTTTCTATTGGAGGTTATTATAGAGCCTTAGATGCTTTTATTGCAGTAGTAAAGTTTGATTACGATAATAGTTCTATTGGAGTAAGCTATGATATTAATTTTTCGAAATTATCTCCAGCTTCTTCGTCAAGAGGTGGATTAGAAATTTCTTTAAGGTTCGGTTACGAAACATTTAGACGCGGAGCAACTACCTCGGCATTCTATTAGAATTTTGGTTTAAGTTACTTGATAACTTCCTTCTTTCTTAGAACGAATTATCATATATATACCTATAATAACGAAGGGTAAGCTTAGTATCTGTCCCATATTTATTGGTAAAGTATCTTCAAAACTCTCTTGATTTTCCTTTAAAAATTCCATTGAGAAACGAAAGCCAAACATCATCACACAAAATAAACCAAACATGAATCCTTTGCCGATTGTTGTTCGTTTATACTTCCACAAATAATACATTATAACAAATAATACAATATAAAATAAAGCTTCATAAAGCTGTGTAGGATGTCTTGGAAATTCATCAACTTGATGAAAAACAAATGCCCAAGTTACATCAGTAGGTTTTCCAATAATTTCGGAGTTCATTAAATTACCAAAACGAATCATAAAACTTGCAAATGGAACTACTACAACTAATCTATCAAACAACCACATCCAACTCTCTTTTGTCTTTCTACAATACAACCACATACCAATTAATATCCCAATAGCGCCGCCATGACTTGCTAACCCACCTTCCCATACCATTAAAATTTCAAGCGGATGTTGTGAATAATACTCCCAACCATAAAATAAACAATGACCTATCCGAGCTCCCAACACAGTAGCAATTACAATATAAAGCGTTAATGTATCTAATTGTAAATCGGTGCGACCTTCGGCTTTATAAATACGATTCATAAAAAAATGACAACCTATAAATGCCATTGCCCAAGATAATCCATACCAACGTACAGGCCAATCAATACCAGGAATGGTAAACATTTCAGGACTTGGGTTCCAATTTATAATAAGAGATAACAACATCTGTTCAAATTTAAGGATTATTCTTCTACATCTATTCTAAATTTATGTAAAAAGCGATGTATAACAGGACTTAAAATAACAGCCACGCTTGTTAGAAAAGCAACCCCACTATATAAAGCATAAAACGACGAGAACCATTTTGCTCCATCGCTTACTGCCTTATCTACTGGCCCCATGCCAGTTAATATCATGCTAGCATTTAAAAGACTATCTAACCAAGTTAATTGAAAAAAATAATGATACCCAACAACGCCAATACCTAATGAGAAAAAAAGAAACAAAACGCCAATTACTACATTTCTTATTAGTTTGTTGTAAAAATGAGAAACATGGGGTAATTTTTTAGTTGCCATCTTAGCTTAATTTAAAACTACAATACTTTATTTTTTCTCCCTTTGCAGTAAATAAATTTTCATAGTAGGTTTTGATACGAGTTAATTCTTCTCTATCGGGTGGGCAATTTTGATACAAATCATTGGTTGAAAACAACAAGCATAGTTTTCTTTCTTTGATTACTTCTAATGTATATTCATAGAAAAAAGTATTATCTGTTTTTAGATGGATAATCCCATCTGGTTTTAAAAATTTTTTATAGCGATTTAAAAAGAAATCAGGATTAGTTAATCTTTTTCTTGCTCTGTTTTTTTGAGGTTGTGGATCAGGAAAGGTAATCCAAATCTCAGACACTTCATTTTCGGAGAAACAATGATCGATGATGTCAATTCTTGTTCTCAAAAAAGCAACATGATTCATGTGATTATCAATTGCATGTTTAGCTCCAGTCCAAATTCTATTACCTTTAACATCAACACCAATAAAATTCTTACTTGTATCATTCTCGGCTAAGCCTATTGTGTATTCACCACGACCACAACCCAGCTCAAGTACAATGGGATTGTTATTTTTAAAAACTTGTTGATGCCAACAACCCTTTTGCCGAAATCCTTCATCTATCTTAAAATGATGAAAACTAAAGGTATTGGCAAAGGTGTTGAGTTCGGCAAATTTTTCGAGTTTACTAGGCATAATCCATTCAAGGCTTCTAAATTACTAAATTGCTAGTAATTGTAGAGCTTTTTATATCCGTTAAATAAAACTAATTAAAAGGTAATCGTTTAAAACTTTCAGACCTATCACCCATTTTTCTTTTAATTTTGTAGCATTAATATTTTGTTTATGGAGACGCAAAAACAAGAAGAAAATAAAAAGAAATCTGGTTTACTTTGGGTACTCATTGTTTTACTTGCTATTAGTAACGCTGTAGTATTCTGGATGTACTGGCAAGAGAAAAATAAAGTTGCAAGTGAAATTGTGATAAAAGAACAAGTAGTTGTAGAACGCGATAATGTAAAATCTGACTTATTACAATTACAAAAAGATTTTGATAATTTGCAAACTAATGACAAGGCCTTACAAGCAGAAATTGAAGCTAAAAAAGCAGAGATTGCACAATTGCTTCAAGATGCAGAAAAACACAAAGGCGACGCATACATCATCTCTAAACTTAGAAAAGAAACAGAAACTTTGCGACAAATTATGAGAGGTTATGTAAGAACTATTGATTCTTTAGGTACTTTAAACAAAACTCTTATTGTAGAGAAGGATAATGTGTTGAAAGAACTTGATACAGAAAAAGGTAAGATTACAACTCTAAATAAAGAAAAAGATGAATTAAAAGCAACTATTCAAAAAGGATCGATACTAAGTTGTTTTAATATTATAGCTAAAGGTGTGAGATATAGAAATGGTGGTAAAAAAGAACTAGAAACTAGCAAAGCTTCTCGTGCTGAGAAAATAAAAGTAACATTCACCCTTGGAGAGAATAAGATTGCTAAATCTGGTGAAAAAACAATATTTGTACGTATCATTACTCCTGATGGCAAAGAGATGGCTAAAAGTTATGATGATAATTACCGTTTTACTTTCGAAAAATCAAATGGATATTTTGCAGGCAAGCAAGCCATTAATTATGCCAATATAGAAGTAAGTGGCGTTACATATTGCGAAGGACAAGGTGAAATGGTTTCTGGTAATTATATAATTGAACTAACTTGCGAAGGTGCGATTATTGGTAATACCTCTTTACGTTTAGATTAACTATATTTTTTCTCTTTAATTAAAACACAAAGTGTTTCTAACTCAAAGAGTATCTTCTCTAATTCTGATTTTACGAATTGACTTTCTACATCATCTTGCAATGTAGGCAACTGAGATATAGTAGATTTTAGCTGTATAAAGTTAGGCATACTATACGTAATTGAAGGGTTATGGATGTGAAGAGTAATCCAATCAAACACAGAAGAAACTTGCTTAAAGTAATCATCTAACTTTAAAACACGATGAGTAGAAGATGTAACAGAAAGCGCAATAGAAGTTATCTCTCTAGTTAATCGAATAGATACTCCGGCCATTGTGAAATTCAAATCAACATGATGTTGAACTTTCTCGGGTTCTTCAACCATACGCTGAACAGATGCAAACACTTCATTATTGCTAGCCTCTGTAAGACGTCGTTGTTTGTTCCACGAATCACCAAGGCTTTCAGTATGATTGTAATATTGTAGCACTTTTTCTAAATACACTTTATTATTTAAAATTGCTTTTTTCATTAACTCTGGAAATCGGTTTTTTTCCCACGTTGGCCAAAAAACATAACTACTAGCAATAGCCAATGCAGCGCCCAATAAAGTTGATAATACTCGCCAACCTATTAATTGCCAAGTGCCTAACTGCGACATCTGCATTAACACAACCATCATCACCGTTACAAAAAACACTCCTATCTTGTAGTTGTTTCGTAAAAAATAAGCTACAAAAAATGATACAACAATTAGCATACCTACAAATACTTCGTGAGGCAAAGGAAGGAGCATAATTACACCACCTAATAAAATACCAGCCACTGTTCCAATGATTCGTTCAATACCTTTCTTTTTGGTAGCCCCGAAATAAGGCTGAATAACAATTAACATGGTTAAGGAAATCCAATATCCATGATCTATTTCAAAAAAACGAAACAAAAACACGCCCACGCTTAGTCCAATAGCTACACGAATAGCATAAATAAAGTGCTGAGAGTTGATGTTAAATGCTTCATTAATCAGTTCTTTAATTACTCGTGGTTTTAACCCAATTAGAAAGTTATTCAACGATAATTTATAGTTCTCAAGGTAATCACTCTTACGTAAATTTAATTTTTGTTCTACTTGCTTAATAGTTAACGTAAGATATTCGTGTGCTTTTTTAATGGTTGAGATTAAATGCCTAATTTTAATTGCATCTTGTTCATTCGTCTGAAGTTGTTTGCACGATTCTTCAAACAAATCAATAGCAATTTCACAGCGCTTAGCCTTTACATTTACCATTGTATATTCTTCGGCTCTAAATGTAAACATTAACACTGAAAGACGCGCGCTAGTTTGTGCAAAGGCCGACAATAGTTTATACAATACGCTCCGTTTTATTTCCTTAAACGAATCATGATGAATAGAACTTAATTCCTCATGCATCGTGTGTAATGCTGCTGTATATAATGATGACGTTCTCCTAATTTCCATCATCATATCATAATGTTGAGTTGTTAACCTCGATTTACGATTGTCTCTTCTCGAAAACAAATCAATAGACTGATTCACAGCCGTTCGAATGGCAGTTTCTTTTTGTGTTATTTGAATATCATTAATCACCACATCTGTACAATGCTTTTGAATTAGAACATCTAAATATTCAGTGTTACTCTTCCATATTTTTGCAACAGATCGTCGGATTGGATTTGATGGACGGAATGGAAACGAAAACACAGTAATGATGATTGACCATACGGCTCCTGCTAAAACATACATGCCAATATGCAATGATGTTTGATAATCACATGGATTAGCTAAGCCAAATAAAAAGAAGAACCCAACACCTACTCCCACTGCTGCGCCATAATCGCTCCAGTTTCTAATAAGTGCTACAAACATACCTACCACCAACATGGCAAACACTGCTGCAAACCAAGTATTAGAGATATTCATTCCTACTATTGCAGCAATAGTAATTAATACTGCTTCAATAGATTGTATAACCACCTTTCGATAATGTAACCCTCTATAATCTACCAATGCTAGCATATAAGCCGCAAAGGCCATCCACACTACCTCGTATTTAAATGTACCCAAATAAAGTGGCACAAAAATTAATGGCACATTTAAAGCCAATACAACCCTGAACGACCATGCAATGGTTGGCTCGTAATATTCTCGCTTAAAAACAGTTTGTAATTGTTGTACAGGTTGAAAACGCACTTTAATAAAAAATTAGAAATCTCATCACTCTACACGCTAATTCATGCGTTAATCTTTATCAAATAAGGCTTTCAATTCCGTTGCATCTTCTGGTTTCATTCTACCAGCTAAAATTAAAGAAAGTTGTCGGCGACGCAATGCGCCATCATAACGCTTCTTTTCTTCCTCAGTTTCTGGAATTAATGGAGGAACAGGTAAAGGCGAACCGTTTTGGTCAATAGCTACAAATGACGAAATAGCTTGATTACATAATGTTTTATTTCCTGTAATTCTATCTTCTACATACACATCTACAAAAATTTCCATACTGCTATTAAATGCCCTCGAAACTTTTGCTTCTAAAGTAACAACACTATATTGTTTTATAGGATTATCAAAAGAAATATTATTAATAGAGGCCGTTACAACAACTCTATTACTATGACGAGCAGCAGTAATTGCAGATACTTTATCTATCCACTCCATTAATCGTCCACCAAATAAATTACCAATATGATTGGTATCATTTGGTAATACAATTTCAGTATTAATAGTTAATGATTCTTTAGCAGTTTTTCCTTTTAATGTCGTCATAATTAATAGTATCTTTGCACCAAAAGTAATATGGATTATTCATATATAAAAGCATTACACATTATTTTTGTGGTTTGCTGGTTTGCTGGCTTATTTTATATGGTGCGTTTATTCATATATACAAAAGAAGCTAATGAAAAAGAAGAGCCTGCAAAAACAATTTTATTGCAACAACTGTTGCTGATGCAACGAAAACTTTGGTTTATTATTACTTGGCCATCTGCAGTTGGAACGCTTATTTTTGGCTTATGGATGCTGCACTTAAACCCTACCCTATTAACTTTACCTTGGATGTGGTTAAAACTCATTTTAGTTTTCTTTTTAATATTATATCATTTACTAAGTCATCGTATTTTTAAACAACAAAGTCAATATATTTTTAGAAACACATCGTTTAAGTTGCGTATGTTTAACGAACTCGCCACTGTTTTATTAGTAGGAATTGTATTTTTAGTAGTCGTAAAATCAACTGGAAGTTTGATTTGGGGAATGCTTGGATTATTTTGTTTTGCTGCACTTTTAATGTTGTTTGTTTTTCTTTACAAAAAACAACGCAAAGCAAAAGACACCAAGTCATTATAAATATTGTGCTTACTTTATTTAAGCACGATTTTTCTCACCCTCTATCTTACTTTTTTATAAAAAAAAGGAAAAAAGAATAGAAAACTCAACATATTAAAAACACTAATTATGAAAAAGAAAGTCATTATAATTGGAGGAGGCTTTGCTGGATTGCACGTAGCAAAAGCTTTACAGTGTGAATCATTAGACGTTGTTTTAATAGATAAACAAAATCATCATCAGTTTCAGCCTTTGTATTATCAAGTAGCAAGTGCCCGACTGGAACCATCAAACATTTCATTTCCATTTCGTAAGATTTTTCAGAAATCAAAAAACATTCAAGTTAGGCTTGAAGATGTAAAACAAATATTACCAAACAATAATCAGGTTATTACCAATGAAGGCTCGCATAGTTACGATTTCTTAATTATAGCAACAGGTTGCAAAACTAATTTCTTCGGTAATAGTGCTATTGAACAGCATGCTTTATCTATGAAAACAACCGAAGAATCTATCCAAATTAGAAATCATATTTTACTCAATTTCGAAAAATATATTTCTGCCAATGTAAGCGAAATTGAAAAACAACAATTACTAAATATTGTACTAGTTGGCGCAGGTCCTACTGGAGTTGAATTAGCTGGCGCGTTTGCAGAAATGAAATCGCACATCTTACCACGCGATTACCCCCAAACCGACTTTTCGAAATTAAATGTGTTTTTGTTAGAAGGCAGTAAACACACGCTTAATAGTATGAGTAACAAATCGAAACAAGCCTCTAGAAAATATTTAGAAGACATGGGAGTTATTGTTAAAACAGAAACGTTTGTTACGAGTTACGATGGACATCAAGCAACTCTCAATAATGGCGAAGTGATTCCTACCTCTAACCTAATTTGGGCAGCTGGCGTTATAGGCAATTTAATAGATGGTTTAGAAACCTCCACTATTATACGTAATCGTTATAAAGTAGATAGGCAAAACAAAATTATTGGTTATCAAAATATTTATGCCATAGGCGATATTGCATACATGGAAACACCATTGTATCCAAATGGTCACCCACAACTTGCCAATGTTGCAATTAACCAAGGAAAGACGTTGGCCAAAAATATTAAACGACTACTAAGTCAACAAAAACCTTTAGATTATGAATATAAAGATTTGGGTTCGATGGCCACAATAGGCAAACACAGGGCGGTTGTAGATTTACCTCATGTGAAATTTAGCGGTTACTTAGCTTGGTTCTTTTGGATGTTTTTACACCTCATGCTTATATTAAGTGTGCGTAATAAAATGCAAATATTTTTTAACTGGGCTTGGAATTATTTCACAAAAGACTCCTCACTCCGCCTTATTTTAAAAACAAAAAAATAATTATTGTAGCAAGTCAGGTCTTCGTAATTTGGTACGTTCAATAGCTTGTTCGTGCCGCCATTCTTCTACCTTTTTAGTATTGCCACTTAGTAAAATATCGGGCACTTTCCATCCGTTATATTCAGCAGGCCGAGTGTAAACAGGCGGTGATAATAAATTATCCTGAAACGAATCTGATAATGCAGATGTTTCATCATTTAATACACCAGGAATTAATCTTATAACAGCATCACAAAGTACAGCGGCGGGCAACTCTCCCCCACTTAACACATAATCGCCTATCGAAATTTCTTTAGTAATATAATGTTCTCGTAAACGCTCGTCTATTCCTTTATAATGACCACACAAAACAATAATATTTTTCAACGTTGATAAACGATTGCATGTATTTTGTGTTAATGTTTCGCCATCAGGTGTCATATATATAATTTCATCATAATGACGCTTACTTTTTAAATCATCGATACAATTTGCAATAGGTTCAATCATCATAACCATACCAGCCCCACCTCCAAACGCGTAATCATCTACCTTTTTATGTGCATCTATTCCGTAATTTCTTAAGTCAACCACATTAATAGTAGCTAAACCTTTTTGAATTGCACGTTTCATAATGCTATGCGCAAATGGACTTTGCAGTAACTGTGGATGAACGGTTATAATATCAATATGCATAAAGCCAAAATTAACAAAAAATAAATGATTATTTTAAAATCTATATCGTCATAAGATATATATTTGTTTATCGAAATTTTTAAATATTAATTATATGAAAAAAATACTATTCATCTTAGCTTCATTAAGTTTAAGTTATATAAGTTTTGCGCAAAAGAAAAACGAGAAAGCAAAATATATGTATAAGGAGGTTACCGTGGAAACTGACGATTATAAAGTATATATCGTTGATGCTGTGTCAAACTTCAAACAAGCAAAATTTAAAATCAAAGTATTTAATAAAACCAATGATTTCTTATATGTAAAACCAGAAGAGTTTAAATACCTTGCCGATGGAAAAACTTTATTAGGTACCGATAAACCATTTGCTATTGCACCAAACGATGAAGTATCGGCAGTACTTGATTTTAAAGGTGGCGATATGCTTATGGAAACTTATAGTGTTGAGTTGAAAGGAATCTATAAAGCATCGGCAGGTTCTAAGGCTTATGATGTTCCGAATTTTAATTTACCAGCTAATAAAAATGATTTTACAGTTAATAATATAACTTGTGTACTTTTAAAAAGCGATTTACAAACTGATAAATCTACTGTGAAGTTTGATTGTAACTACACTGGCGACGGAGTTGGAATAATTAATGTAACTAAAGTTAGCGCCATCATGCCTAATGGGCAACAAAACGCTAATCAAAAGAAATACAAGCCTGCTGTTGTTGAACGAGGTAAGCACGAAGATTTCTTCTTAACTTTTTATCAATTGCCTGATGCTGGCGACATGCAAAAGAAACCATGGTCTATACAATGGAACGACACATTTAGAGAATCGAAATTAGTTCCCATTGGTAGCGCAAAAATTGAAATGATAAAAGAATTTGTAAAAGAATAAATCTTTTATTTCTTTTCTAACCTTCCCCAAACTCCAAGCGGCAAACTTATGCCGCTTTTTGCTTTTAAAAACAATTCTCCGATTTTTAAATCGGATTGATGTTTGGTAGCAAATGGTTCTAATAAATTCTGAGGTACAAGTGCTGAAAAACCCAATGAATAGGCATTTAGGATTAATAAATGTTGCTTGTTATCTAGGATTTGCAATACACTTTCTATCATTTCTAAGATATTATCTTCTAATTTCCATTTCTCGCCATTTGGCCCATGACCAAATGCTGGAGGATCTAAAATAATTCCTTGATATACATTACCCCTACGCTGCTCCTTCTTAGTGAACTTTAAAGCATCGTCAATTAACCAACGAATGTTATCTAAATTAGATTTTTGCATATTTTCGTTAGCCCAATTAACTACTTGCTTAATACTATCAACATGCGTAACCTCAGCTCCTGCCGCCCTTGCCGCAAGACTTGCCCCACCAGTATAGGCAAATAAATTCAAGAACTTAGGCTTCTGAAGTTTTGATAAATACGCATATAACACATCCCAATTACAGGCTTGCTCAGGAAAAACACCAACATGTTTAAATGAGGTTAAACCTAAACGAAAAGATATTTGTGTATCGCCTAATGGGTAATTAATAGTCCATTGCTCGGGCATTTTTTTAAGCATTTTCCAATCGCCACTTGAAGAGCTCTTAGGAATAAACTTCACATGTGCTTGCTTTTCCCACTCAGCATAGCTGTATTTTTTTTTCCAAACCGCTTGTGGCTCCGGACGAATGGTAACATACTTTCCAAATCGTTCCAGTTTTTCAAAATCGCCACAATCTAATAATTCGTAATCTTGCCAGTGTAATGGGGTAAGTAATTGCATAGTATAAAGATAAATGTAGTTCTTTTTATTTATGCTATAATATTCATAAAAAGTAAATATTGTATTGTTAATAATTCGCAATTATAAAAGAGTGCTTTCCATTTTCTTTTTTATCTTTACTATCTCATCAAATGTATTATGTTAACCATAACCCAATTATTTACTCAAAATGGAGGATGTTTTATTACACCCGAAGTTCAGATACAAGAAAAACTAAGTAAAATAAAAGCCTTTGTGTTTGACTGGGATGGCGTATTTACTAATGGCTCTAAAGATGCTAATTTTAATAGTAGTTTTAATGAGGTAGATAGTATGGGTACTAACCTATTACGTTTTTCTTATTACTTAAAACACCAAGCCTTGCCTCTCACCGCTATTATTTCAGGCGAAAAAAATACAGCAGCATTTACCTTTGTAGAAAGAGAATGTTTTCATTACTCATTTTCTAAATTTACTAATAAGCTTGAAGCTGTCGATAAATTATGCACTATTCAAAAAATTGAGCCACATCAAATAGGCTTTGTGTTTGATGATGTATTAGATTTAAGTTTAGCCGAAATATGTGGTGTTAGAGTTTATATTCCTCGCAAAGCAAATACACTACTTACACAATACGTTATTCAACACAAGCTAGCCGATTATATAACAGGATGCGAGGGTGGAAATCACGCTGTTAGAGAAGCTACAGAACTTCTTATTTCCTTGCAAGGAAATTTTGAAGAAGTAATTACTAAACGTAAAAATTTCGATACAGATTATAACAACTATCTATCGCAACGAAAAAATACTACACCTCAGTTTTTTGCTTCGCAAAATGGGCAAATTGTGGATATGCCTAGATAGTTCATTAATCCTAAGTGTATGTGCAATACTATTATTTACTGTTAATATAGTGCAATTAGCTAACAAATAATATCATATTTATTTTTTGAAAATAAAATAAACAGCCAAAATCAAAAAAAAGAAACCAATAAAATGATTTAAAGTAAAGGTTTGGTTTTTGAAAAAAATAAACATGAATATGGTAAATACAGTTAATGAAACAACTTCCTGAATCACTTTTAATTGCCAAAGATTAAATGGGCCACCATTTTCTGAAAAGCCAATCTTGTTTGCAGGAACCTGAAAAGAGTATTCTAAAAGTGCAATCCCCCAGCTAATAATTATGATGCTCACTAATCCTAAATTATTAAACCAATGCATTTGCTTGAATTTAAGATGTCCGTACCATGCCAATGTCATAAAGATATTTGAAACTACCAGTAGTATAATGGTTAAAATAGCTTTTTTCATTTAATATCAGTGTTTAATCTCTACGTTCTTATTCTTGTTGTTATCTTAACTTAGTGCTACTATATCTTAAAAAAAATACAATAATTAAATTAAACTCTTTGTTTTTATTGGAAAGTTAGATCCATTAAAAGAATCTTTAACAACCTACACATAAATACATGAAACAAAAGTAGCAGATTCACTGTTCTTATTTTACTTACTTAAATACAAGTTCCTTTCACTGTACACATTTTGAAAATACTCATCTTGTAAGTTCTCTATAAAATAAATAGCCTCTCCTGTTGATTTCATTTCAGGCCCCAATTCTTTCTGAATATCAGGGAATTTCTCATAACTAAATACAGGGATTTTAATAGCATAGCCATTCTGTTTAGGTGTAAAATTAAAGTCTTTAATCTTAGCGCCTAGCATAACTTTTGTTGCATAGTTTACATAAGGCTCATCATAAGCCTTTGCAATAAATGGTACGGTGCGAGAAGCACGAGGATTTGCTTCAATAATATATACTACCTCATCTTTTATAGCAAATTGTATATTTATTAATCCAACTGTGCGTAACGCTAAAGCAATTGTTTTAGTATGTTGTTCAATTTGTTGCATCACCTTTTTACTTAAATCAAAAGGAGGTAATACCGCGTAACTATCACCACTATGAATACCAGCAGGTTCAATATGTTCCATAATACCTATAATGTGCACATCTTTTCCGTCACAAATTGCATCAGCCTCTGCCTCAATGGCACCCGCCAAAAAATGGTCTAATAACACCTTATTATCAGGTAAATCGTTTAATAATTTTACGACGTGTTGTTCTAAATCTTCTTCGTTAATTACAATCTTCATACTTTGTCCACCTAATACATAACTTGGGCGGACAAGTAACGGAAAGCCCAATTCTTTAGATAAATTAATAGCCTCTTCGGCATCATTTATTACGCCAAACTTTGGATATGGAATGTTATTTTCTTTTAGTAGCGTCGAAAAACTACCTCTGTCTTCTGCTAAGTCTAACGATTTAAAATCGGTGCCTATAATCTTAATGCCATAACGCTCTAATTTTTCGGCTAATTTTAAAGCGGTTTGTCCACCTAATTGAACAATCACTCCTTCTGGTTTTTCGTGTAAAATAATATCGTAAATGTGTTCCCAAAATACGGGTTCAAAATATAATTTATCGGCAGTACTAAAATCAGTGCTTACAGTCTCGGGGTTACAATTAATCATAATGGTTTCGTAGCCCATTTCTTTGGCGGCCAATACTCCATGCACACAACTATAATCGAACTCAATACCTTGCCCAATTCTATTAGGGCCACTTCCTAAAATTATAACTTTTTTCTTATCGGTTCTTATACTCTCATTTTCATCTTCAAAAGTTGAATAATAATATGGTGTTTTAGCTTCAAACTCGGCCGCACAAGTATCCACCATTTTAAACACTCTATTGATATTCATTACTTTTCGTTTTGCATATACCTCACTTTCTAGACAACGTAACAAATGTGCAATTTGTCTATCAGCATATCCCATTTGCTTAGCTTCGTATAATAAATCTTTAGGAATATTTTGTAAAGTGTATTTTGCCACTTCGTTTTCAAGCGCAATCATTTGTTCTATCTGTTCCAAAAACCACATATCGATGCGTGTTAGTTTTTGAATCGTTTTGATAGAGATCCCTAATTTCATGGCATCGTATATCATAAATAAACGATTCCAACTTGGCCTTTCTAACCCTGCTAATAATTCAGCTTGATTGGTAGATTCTTTTCCATCAGCACCTAGTCCATTACGTTTTATTTCTAACGACTGACAGGCCTTTTGTAAAGCTTCTTGAAACGAACGACCAATAGCCATAACTTCACCAACAGATTTCATTTGAAACCCTAATTCTCTGTTGCAGCCTTTAAATTTGTCGAAGTTCCAGCGTGGGATTTTTACAATAACGTAATCTAAGGTTGGTTCAAAATAGGCAGAGGTTTGTTTAGTAATTTGATTTTGCAACTCATCTAAAGTATAACCAATGGCTAATTTACTAGCAATACGCGCAATAGGATAACCAGTTGCCTTGCTGGCTAATGCTGATGAACGTGATACACGTGGATTAATCTCAATAGCAATAATTTCTTCTTTTTCATCATCACTTACTGCAAATTGTACATTACAGCCTCCTGCAAAATTTCCAATACTGCGCATCATTTTAATAGCCATGGTACGCATTTTTTGATACGTGCTATCACTTAATGTTTGTGCAGGTGCAACGGTAATACTGTCTCCCGTGTGCACACCCATTGGATCAAAATTTTCGATTGAACAAATAATGGCTACATTATCGTTTTTATCTCTTAATAATTCTAATTCATATTCTTTCCATCCCAACACCGCTTTATCAATCAATACTTCATGTATTGGCGATGTTTGTAAGCCTCGGTTTAATAATTGATCGTAATCTTCTTTTTTATATACTACAGAACCGCCACTACCACCCAAGGTAAACGAAGGACGAATCACTAATGGAAAACCAAATTCTTGCGCAATGGACTTCCCCTCTAAAAATGATTTTGCAATTTTGCTTGGCGCCATATTCACGCCAATCTCCTCCATTCTCGCACGAAATAAATCTCTATCCTCGGTAACTTTAATAGCTTCAATATCTACACCAATCATTTTTACATTGTACTTTTTCCATATCCCTAAATCATCGCATTTCATAGCAAGATTTAAAGCGGTTTGTCCGCCCATGGTTGGCAGTACAGCATCTATCTTACGTTCTTCTAAGATTTTAATAATTGATTTAACTTCTAGTGGCAACAAATACACATAATCGGCTGTTACCTTATCCGTCATAATGGTGGCAGGATTAGAGTTAATTAAGGTAACTTCAACACCCTCTTCTCTTAAACTTTTGGCTGATTGAGAACCAGAATAATCAAACTCACATGCTTGGCCAATAACAATAGGGCCAGAACCAATAATTAAAACGGATTTTATAGACGTGTCTTTCATAAATTGTAAATGCTCGTTCTTTGATAGGTGAATGCTTATTCACAAAAAAACAAACTTGGTAAAGATACAGGTTTGAACGGTTTTTACAACAAGTAAGATTTTAACATTTAATTAAAAAACACCCAATCACAATAATCTTATGATTGGGTGTTATCAAATAAGTATGCAACTAATTATTTGTTCTTGGCTGTTGTTACTGCCTCATCAAATTCGAGTTCAATGGTATCGCCTTTTTCTTTAACCAAAGGCGATTCAGAGAATGTTTCGTTCCAAACAATTTCCATGATTACTTTTTGCATATCCATCTTCTTACCACCCTCAAATCTATCCCATTTTAAAGTTACCGTTTCTTCATCGCCTTTCATTAACATTACCTCTCTAGTTTTAGAATCCAACAAACCTGGTTTCTTTGCATTGGCATACTCATTTCCATCAGGCATCTTAATACTCGCTTTTGAGCCATTAATGATTCCGACTTTGTTGCCATTATATGCACACTTAAATTTCACCTCAGTCTTATCGGTCTCTTTTACTAATCCCGTCATTGTACATGTAAAATCACCAGTTTTAAAATCATTCTTTGCAGGTGGCAATTTAAAATTATCTGTTTTAACTACGTCTCCCGAAGTAGAAACCGAATATAATCCATCAATTACGTAGGAATAATTTTTTACTTCGTTATATCCAGTACCTTTTAGATTAATGGTTACAAAAGTGGAAGCATTTGGATTAATGATGATGTTTTTTTCAGATGGTTTAGATTCTTTTCCATTTATTACAAACTTACTTTCAGTAGGTTTGTAAATAATAAAGTTGGCAGATTTATTTGTGATCTTTAATTTGAATTTAGTTTCTCCATCTGTTGAAACAGCGTTATCTACTTTAAACGATACGTCGCCAATCTCTTTTGTTACATCTTTATAATATAGCTTCTGAAATTTCTGTGCGTATGTTACACCACAAAACATAGCAGTTGCAACAAGGGTTATAATTTGCTTTTTCATAATTACTTTCATTTATTGTTTAATAATTTTAGTTGTGTGAATATTACTGGAGTTACCCCATTATTTTACTCAAAGTTAAAAAATAATTGGAACTCATCAAGAGATTTTGATTTTTGTTGAAAGGAGTATTGTAAGATTTAAGCAGATTGTAAATTCCAACAGCCATGGAGTAGCAAAAGAACACTGGTATAGCAAAGAATCGCTTGGCAAGAACAAATATTTTTTCTTTCATAATTTTCAACTTTAAGGAAGCTCACATATAAATCATAACAAAATATACAACTGCTATTACTATAGCTACCGTGTTTTTTATAGCAATTTTTTTCTCACTCTCATATCTTCAAGATTATAGGCTTGTTTTACATATCGATAGGTTTCATCGCATTTCCATCGTGTTAGATAATTATCAAGTATTTTATAGCATTGATTAGCGTCGTATAATGATAGTTGCTGATTGGTAATA
>JADLER010000060.1 GCA_020846025.1 Bacteroidia bacterium
CTTGTTTTGGTGTGATTTTTTTCAATTCTTCTTCGCTATAAGTATAGGTTGCTGGATTTAGAGAACCATACTTAGCATAATTTACCATCATCTTTTGTAGAATAATTCGTTTATCCTGTTTGGCATCAGCTCGTTTTTTCAGAATATCCGAAACTAAGTTTTCTAATGTTATTGAATCTACTTGCGGATTACTTAATATGCTTTCTACTAGCTTTAAGGCATTTTCAAAATTTTCATTTAATCCTGTTAAATTAACACCCACTTCATTTTCTGAACTAAACACTTCAAAAGAGCAACCTAACTTATAAAACTCTTGTTGTACCTCGGTTGGTGTTAATTTATCTGTTCCTAAAAATGGAATATATTCCATCGCTATAGGTAATAATTTACTGTTGTTAGATCCTAACTCAAATGAAAAATCGAGTTCAAATAGTTGGTTTTCTGTATTTTGATTATACAAAAGTGGAATATTGTTTTCTAATGTAGTTTTTGTGATATCTTTATCATAATCAATAAATACAGGTTGAATAGAAGGAGTATTAGCTTCTAAGATAGACTTTACAAAAGGAGATTGATCTTCTCTGTTTACTTCAACAGGAGTGATTTGTGGTTTCTCTACTTTTTGAGAATTTGAATCTACTCCTTCTTTTTTATACACAATAACATAATTATTTTCGTGATAATTCGCCTTCACAAAATCTATAACATCTTGTTTGGTGATTTTAGAAAGTCGTTCTATTAAATTGATGGCGTGTTGCCATTTTGCATCATTGGTAAATGCATCTACAAAAGCCATTGCTCGCTCCTGATTACTTTCAAGGTCTTTTGTTTTTTGAAGCTTCATATCAGTTATAACTGCATTTAACAACCAATCAGGAAATTCGCCTTTCTTTAATTTTTCAATTTGATCGTATAAAATTTTCTCAACTTGTTCTAAAGTTTGTCCTTCTTTAGGACTTGCAACAAGTATATGTGTAGAATAATCTTTAAGAATATAAGAAAAACTATTGCATGATAATACTCGCTGTTGTTGATTTAAATTTAAATCAAATAACCCCGCTCTATTGTTATATAATATTTTACTAATTAAGGTGATCATATCTGCATCCTTACTATTGTAACCATCAAAACGCCATGCCATTCCTAGATTTGAGGCATCTGGACCTATCACTTCTTTTACAATTTTTTGAGTAATTGGTACTTCTTTTTCATAGGTAAATGGAGTAAGTGGCTTTGACACCATTGTCCCAAAATATTTATCAATAAGTTTAATGGTTTCATCTGGATTAAAATCACCACTCATACAAATTGCCATGTTATTAGGTACATAATTAGCATTGTAATACTTCATTATTTCCTTCATCGAAGGGTTTTTTAAATGGTCAATTGTTCCAATAGTTGTTTGTGTACCATAAGTATGTTTCTGAAATAATCCAGAAAATAGTGCTTCCCATGATTTATTCATGTCATTATCTAATCCTCTGTTTTTTTCTTCATATACTGCTTCCAGCTCCGTATGAAATAATCTTAAAACAGGTTTTCTAAATCGCTCTGCTTCTATCTTTAACCAGTTTTCTAATTGGTTAGATGGAATATCATTTACATATACTGTTTGGTCGAATGAAGTAAATGCATTGGTGCCTTGACCACCAATACCAGCTAACATTTTATCGTATTCGTTGGCAATTGCATATTTAGCCGCTACCCCCGAAATACTGTCTATTTGATGATATATCTTTTGGCGTTGTGTTTCGTTGTGGGTAGCTCTATAAACTTCGTAAAGATTTTCAATTTTTGCAATTTCAATAGATTCTTTAGCATAATCTTTTGTACCGAATTTATCTGTCCCTTTAAACACCATGTGTTCTAAGTAATGCGCCAATCCCGTTGCCGTTGGTGGGTCGTTTTTACTACCAGCTTTTACAGCAATATACGTTTGAATACGTGGCGCATCTTTATACACCGTCATATATACTTTAAGTCCATTCTTTAAAGTGTATATTCTAGCTTTGTATGGATCATTTAAGGCATACTCAAAGTTAATTGAAGGTACGGGTGAACCTGTTTTTAATACTTCTTTATTAGTATGTTGTTTTTGAGAATAAACTGTAAAATGGCAAGTTGCTATAACACTTGCAGCAAATAAAATATTACGTGTCATATAAGTTTTTACTTAATTGACTAAATTAAATATTTTAATGTATAATAAGCTATAAATTTTGTGAATATTATTACATTTTATTACACAAACACCTTGTGTGTTTTTAGGCTGTAACTGCCTTACTAGCTGTTTTATGAGCATTTAAAATAGCCACTTGCTGAGCCACATTTTGAGCAATTTCTCTAAATGCCAAAGCTTGTGGTGTTGTTTCTTGAAGTACCGTAGGACGACCTATATCACCAGACTCGCGAATGCTTTGTACAATTGGCACTTGACCCAAGAATGGAATATTCATATTCTCTGCTAAGTTTTTAGCTCCATCTTTACCAAATATATAATATTTATTATTAGGTAGTTCTTCAGGAGTAAAGTAAGCCATGTTTTCTACAATGCCTAATATTGGAACATTTAAAGCAGGTAACTTAAATAGAGCAATACCTTTTCTAGCATCAGATAATGCCACTGGTTGTGGAGTACTTACCATAACTGCAGCCGTTAAAGGTATAGAACTACATAAGGTAATTTGAATATCGCCTGTTCCAGGAGGTAAATCCACAATTAAATAATCGAGCTCACCCCAAGCTGTATCGGTAAATAATTGGGTTAACGCTTTAGACGCCATAGGTCCACGTAAGGCTACAGCTTGATCAGGACCTGCCATAAATCCAATGGAGTTCAATTTAACTCCATAGTTTTCAACTGGATTCATTTTATGTTTACCATTTAATTGTCCTTTACTTGGCATCTCATTTTGAACATCAAACATCATTGTTTGTGATGGACCATAAATATCAGCATCTACCAATCCAACTTTTGCACCTTGCATAGCTAAGGCTACTGCTAAGTTTGCTGAAACTGTTGATTTCCCTACTCCACCTTTTCCCGACGCTACTGCTATAATATTTTTAACCTGTGCTAAGGTTTCAATATCGTTTTTGTTTTGAGTTGTGGTAACTTTAGCAGTCATTTTAATATCTATCTCAGCATCTCTGTCCACATATTTTTTAATAGCCTCTACACAGTCGTTATAAATTTTATCTTTCATTGGGCAAGCTGGTGTAGTGAGTACTACTGTAAACGAAATTTTATTTCCATCTACAAATATATCTTGCACCATTCCAAGTGATATTAAGTCCTTTTTAAAATCCGGATCATCAACATGCTTAAGGGCTTCTATTACATTATTTACAGTTATTGCCATTTTATTTTTTTTACAAAGTTACATAATAAAAGATAATTTTGTCTTTTATTGTTAAAAGATAAACCTGATTCATATCATGTTTTAGGTTTAAAATTATATCATCTGTGCTAAATTTAATAATTTATCTTCTTCAAAATCTCTACCCATTATTTGTAATCCAATTGGCAAACCATTACTATGTGTGCCATTAGGAACTGAGATAGCTGGGCATCCCACAATATTCGCTTGTACCGTAAAAATATCTTCAAGATACATTTTTATAGGATCTTTGCTGTTTTTGCCAAACTCAAAGGCTGTACCTGGCGTAGAAGGAGTAACAATAAAATCGTATTGTTCAAACACTTCACGTGTTTTTTGTCTGATTATATTTCTTACTCGTTGAGCCTTTGCATAATATGCATCATAATAACCGGCACTTAGTACAAATGTTCCAAGCATAATACGACGCTTTACCTCTTTACCAAAACCTTCGCTCCTCGACTTTTTATAGGTACTTTCTAAATCTGTTGCATGAGGGCTTCTATAGCCATAATGTACACCATCAAAACGTGATAAATTAGAAGAGGCTTCAGCTGTGGTAAGTACATAATAAGTTGGAACTAAATAATCTAAATAAGGAAATTCAACTGGCTCAACCGTATGGCCTTGTTTTTTAAGTTTATCTAAGGCTAAAAGTGTTTGTTTTTTTACTTCTGTATCTAATCCTTCCGACTCAACACACTCTTTTAGATAGGCTACTTTATATGTTTTTTTTTGTTTAAGTGCATCTACATAATTGCCCACACTTTTTTGTGAAGCTGTTGTATCATATTCATCGCTTCCAGCCATTACTTCTAGTATCAAGGCAACGTCTTCTACCGTTTTAGTTATTGGACCTATTTGATCAAATGAAGATGCGTAAGCTATTAATCCCCAACGAGATACTCTGCCGTAAGTTGGTTTTAATCCAACTGTTCCTGTAAACGATGCAGGCTGACGGATAGATCCTCCTGTATCAGAACCTAATGCTACATGACATAATTGGGCAGCCACTGCAGCAGCCGAACCACCAGAGGAACCGCCTGGTACTGTTTTTTCGTTTAGTGGATTTAACACTGAACCAAATGCCGAGTTCTCGTTACTACTACCCATTGCAAACTCGTCACAATTTAAACGACCTATAATTATTGCGTCTTCGGCTAATAAGCGTTCAATAACTGTAGCCGAAAACAAAGATTCAAATCCTTCTAATATTTTAGATGAGCATGATACTTTATGCCCTTTGTAACAGATATTATCTTTAATACCAATTATTACACCAGCCAATTTACCAGCTGTTTTAGTTTTTATTTTTTCATCAACTAACTGGGCCTGTACTTTGGCAGATTCACTAAATACCTCTAAAAATGCATTTAAGTGTTTGTGTTGATTTATGCGCTGAATAGATTCCTCTAATAATTGTACGCAAGTTACCTTTTGAGAAGCTAAATCAGCTTGTAAATGTTGAATGCTTGTAAATGTGTACACGTTTAATTTTCAAATAATAAAAGCGCCAATCTTTTAATGAAAGACGCTCTTAAGTTTAATAATTGATTTATTATTATTTATTCTCTTCGGTAGTGCCTTCGCCCTTAGAAGCATCTTTAAATTCCTTAACGCCACGTCCTAATCCTTTCATTAACTCAGGAATTTTTTTACCTCCAAATAATAAAAGAATAATCACTAAAATGATGATGATTTCAGGAGCACCAAGTCCGCCTAATAAGCCTAAGATAATTGCTTGTGTCATTGCTGTAAATTTTAGGTAACAAATATAATAATTTTCCTTCGATTGGCAAGGTGCTCTTTTTTTACAACTAATTAGGTATTTAATATTTACTAACAAAATTGTATTTCAACTAAATTTATAGGACTCCATTTAAATTAATTTAAGTGTTAATACAGATATACATCGTGTTTTTTTATTTTAAGGAGTTATTATTTTATTTAGAGTATCAAAAAACAAGTCATAACAAAAATCATATTTAGTTACATAAATTAAATAACTTAAACACTCACATTTACAAGTTAATTGCTTATTATTGCTTGAGTTTTTTAATATAAAATCATGAATATTATAATTACTGGTGCTAGTAGAGGTATAGGATTTGAGACTGCTCTACTTTTTGCTAAACAAAATCATCAGGTATTTTGTTTAACTCGAAATACCAAATCAATTGAAAAATATAACAATCAAAAAATACATGCTATAGCTACTGATTTAAGTAATACCAAAAGTATTAATCAGGCTGTAGTTCAAATAACAAATAAGGTATCTCATATTGATGTATTAATTCATAATGCAGGTAGTTTAATCAATAAACCTTTCGAAAATATTAACTATGAAGAATTAGAAAGGGTATATAAAATAAATGTGTTCGCTCCATATTATCTAACACAACAACTTTTACCAATTTTAGGAAAAACATCAAAATCACATATTGTTACAATTAGTAGTATGGGTGGTTTTCAGGGTGCAGCTAAGTTTCCAGGACTTACAGCATATAGTTCATCAAAAGCTGCTTTGGTAGGACTTACAGAAATTTTAGCTGAAGAACTTAAAGATAGAAATATCTCGGTAAACTGCTTAGCCTTGGGAGCTGTTCAAACTGAAATGTTAGCCGAAGCATTTCCTAATTATAAAGCACCATTAACATCTTCTGAAATGGCTTCTTACATATATGATTTTTCTATAAATGGCTCGCGATTTTTTAACGGGAAGATCTTACCTGTTTCTTCTACAACGCCTTAATTTATGAAATATAGGATTTTAATATTTGTACTTTGTTGTAATATATACAACTATGCCCAACGCAAACAAGTACGCTATAAAATGGTACAGTTTATTCCTGAGTGTAATCAGAATCATTTATCTAAAAAAGTCAACAAAAATCCAAAACATTCAAAGCCTTATGCACTCAAAAAATTAATAATTGTTTCTCAAAACTACGTTGATACTCTTACAACTGATAAAAATGGATATTTAAAAACTAATTGGGAATACGGTACTTATTACTTATTTGAACCTTGGAAATATTACAAACAAATTCCACCTGAATTACTTCAAAATCCGTATGATAAGATTTGTCTTTATGAAGAATGGCGTAAAGAAGACTTGAAAATTGTAGTGAGTAAAAAAACAATTACAATTGCCAATAATATCATTTTATTAGAGTGCCCCGATAAACATCCTTGTAAAACTACTCAGGTTAATCAACAATGAAATACATACTCATAGTCATTTTACTTTTTATTGTAAGTTGTGGGTTTTCACAAGAGCTTACACAAACTATAAGAGGAACTATTATTGACAAACAAACACAAAGTCCTTTACCTGGTGCTATAATTACCATTTTAAATAATGAACCTTTTACAGCTACTACTACTGACGAACAAGGTAAATTTAGATTTGAGAAAGTATCGCTGGGGCGAAAACAATTAAAAATTTCGTTACTATCCTACAAAGAAAAATTTCAAACCGTGGTATTAACAACAGGAAAAGAAACAGTATTAAACATTGAACTAGAAGAGAGTGCCGTGCAAGGTGAAGAAGTAGTTGTAACTGCAGAAGTAGATAAAACAAAAACCAATAATAAAATGGCCACTGTAAGCTCCCGTATTTTTAGTACAGAAGAAGCTAACCGATATGCAGGTAGTCGTGGTGACCCGGCGCGTATGGCTTCCAACTTTGCAGGTGTTAGTGGAGCTAATGATAGCAGAAATGATATTATAATTAGAGGCAACTCTCCAATAGGTATTTTATGGCGATTAAATGGCTTAGATATTCCAAACCCTAATCATTTTGGAAGTGCTGGTTCTACGGGTGGCCCCATAAGTATTTTAAATAATAATACACTCGATAATTCTGATTTTATGACGGGTGCTTTCCCTGCCGATTATGGCAATGCCACAGCTGGCGTGTTTGATTTAAAAATGCGAACAGGCAATAATGAGAAATATGAATTTTTAGGAATGGTTGGATTTAATGGTTTTGAGTTAGGTGCAGAAGGCCCTTTTAGTAAAAAGAAAAAAAATGGTTCATTTATGATGAATTACCGCTACTCTACCCTTTCTGTATTTAAAGCACTTGGACTCGATTTTGGTACTGGAGCAGCGGTTCCTCAATATCAAGACTTAACCTTTAAGGTAGATTTACCAACTAAAAAAGCCGGAAAGTTCTCAGTTTGGGGTATTGGCGGTTTGAGTTATGCAGCACTCTTACAAAAAGAACAATCTAAAGATAACAACTTATATGGGTTAAGTGGTAGAGATTCATATTTTCGCTCAAATGTAGGTGCTGGTGGTATCACACATACTTATTTAATAAATAATAGTTCATATATTAAATCAAATATAGGTATATCTGGACAATATAACGGTATTAGAACGGATAGAATTGATACAAGTACAACACCCGAAACTATTAGGCCTGAATATCGAAACGAATCTTATACCACCCGTTATTCTGGAAACTTTACCTATAATAAAAAATTTAATGCACGTAATTTTATCAATGCTGGTATTTATATTGATGTGTATAACACTAGTTTTGTAGATAGTATTGATAGTTATGGTACTGGTTTTATTACCTTAAGAAACTACAATGGGCAAACGGCATTAACACGAGGTTTTATACAATGGAAACATGCTTTTAACGATAAGTTTTATATGAATACTGGATTTAGTTATCAGTATTTATTTTTAAGTCATTCTCAAGCACCCGAACCACGCTTAGGCTTAAAATATGAATTCAATAAAAAACAATCGCTTAGTTTTGGAGCAGGTTTACATAGCCAATTACAGCCTTTGTATGTATATTTTGCAACAGCTAATTTAGGAAATGGAACTGTAAAAGAAACTAATACGCAGTTAGATTTTACAAAAGCGGCTCATGCTATTTTAGCCTATGATGTTAATTTGTTTAATAGTGTACGCATAAAAACAGAGTTATATTATCAGTATTTATATCATGTTCCAGTTCGTTCACGTGCTGATTATTTTAGCACTATAAATTTAGGTGCCGATTTTTATAGTCCAAATGTAGATAGCTTAGTAAACAATGGAACAGGTGAAAATTACGGACTTGAACTAACCCTTGAAAAATTCTATAGTAAAGGGTATTATTTTTTAGTAACTGCTTCATTATTTGAAAGCAAATACCGAGGAAGCGACAATGTATATAGAAATACAGCATTTAACGGTAATTATGTTTTTAATGCCCTTGCAGGAAAAGAATTTAAAATAAAGGAAAAACACATTTTAGGTGTTGATGTGAAAGTAACTTATGCAGGTGGAAAACGCTATGTGCCTATTGATATAGCTGCATCTATTGCCGCTAATGATGAAGTGAGAGATGGCAAAAAAGCATACATACCACAATATGATCCGTATTTTAGGATTGATGTAAAGCCTTCTTATAAACTTAATACCAAACGTTTTACACACGAGCTAAGTATTGATATTCAAAATGTAACTAGGCATAATAACATTTTTCAGCAACAATACGACTTAAATACACAAACTATAAAAACAGATTATCAGTTGAAATTTTTTGTAATTCCGCAATACCGTCTTACTTTTTAAAGAAAATTGCATACAGTTTAGGGGCAAAGCAGCCGAAATACCTTTATAAAACCTGTTCAAAAAATGGTTTAAGTATTTATATTCCTAAACACTTTATTATATTTGTGTAAAAATCTATTTATGTCGTTTAAGAAGTACTTTCCTCATATTGCTGCTATAGCTATTTTTGCAATTGTAACCTTAATCCAGTTTAGCCCATTATTATCTAATAAAGCCCTTGAACAAGGTGATATTGTAAGATATATTGGTATGAGCAATGAAGTACGGACTTTTAGAGCCGAAACACAAAGTGAGGCTTTATGGACTAATTCTATGTTTGGTGGTATGCCAGCCTATCAGGTTTCTGTGTTATACCCTGGCAACTGGCTTAGTAAAATAGATGAAGTGTTTCATTTGTATTTGCCTCGTCCTAGTGGCTTTATTTTCCTATGCTTTGCTGGATTTTTTATATTATTATTATGTCTCGAAATCAATCCTTGGCTCGCACTTATAGGTGCACTGGCTTATGGTTTTTCATCCTATTTCTTTATTATTATTGAAGCAGGACACAATTCCAAAGCAAATGCTATTGGTTATTTAGCTCCATTATTAGGTGGTATTATTTTACTTCTAAAAGGGAAAAAATGGCTTGGTTTTGCACTTACTACGCTATTTATGGCACTTGAACTCAATGCCAACCACGTTCAAATTTCGTATTATGGTTTTATGCTTTTTGCATTAGTATTTGTTAGTTATTTTATAATGGCTATCAAACAAAAGCAATTAAAACCTTATTTTGTAGCAGTGGCTTTGTTTTTAGCTGCTACCGTTATTGCCTTACTACCCAATGCGGGTAATTTATTAGCTACCTACGAATATGGAAAAGCTACAACTCGAGGCAAAACCGAATTAACCATTAATTCAAATTTGCAAAGTAACAAAGATAATATCACATCTGGTTTAGATAAAGACTATGCTACACAATGGAGTTATGGTATCGGGGAAACTTTTACATTTTTAATTCCAGATTTTAAAGGTGGGCCTTCTTCATCTATTGGTAGAAGTAACAGTGAATCTTTAAAAAATGTGGATCCTCAAATGAGAGAGCAAGTCGCACAAAGCAGTGCCTATTTTGGCGACCAGCCATTTACAAGTGGACCTGTTTATATTGGGGCTATTGTGGTTTTTTTAGCATTTTTGGGATTATTTATTATTGACCATCCACTTAAATGGCCTTTGGTGATAGGCACACTTTTATCGGTTATGTTGTCGTGGGGTAAAAATTTTATGGGATTAACCAGCGTATTTATGGATTTATTGCCTGGTTATAATAAATTTAGAGCCGTATCCATGATTTTAGTGATTGCCGAACTAACTATTCCTTTATTGGCTGTTTTAGCTTTAGATAAGTTTATTAAATCGGTACAAACTAATCAAACCTTTACTTTACCATTCACTAAAACTACTCTTGATTTAAAAAAAGTATTAATTATTTCGGTAGTTACCATTGGTGGTTTTTGTTTAATTGGCTTTGTAGCTCCTACTGTTATTAATTCATTTAGTCCTAATGGCGAAGAAAGCCAAATAGTAAATCAATTAAAACAAAGTGGCGCTTCCGATCAGCAAATAGCACAATTTATGCCCGAATTTATGGCCAACATTGTAAAAGCACGCGAAGCTATTTTTAAAGCCGATGCGCAACGCTCTTTCATTTTTATCGTCTTAGCTAGTATTTTCTTATACCTATTTCTAACCAAAAAACTAAAACTCGAATTATTTTATATAGCTATTTGTGTGTTTTTATTAGCCGATTTATGGCCTGTGGCTGCCCGCTACCTGAATAAAAAGAACTTTGTACCTAAAGCACAATATGAAGCGCCTCCAGCAAAAACAACAGCCGATGAACAAATACTTGCTGATAAAAGTTTAGATTATCGAGTTTTAAATTTATCGGTTAGTACTTTTAATGACGCTTCTACGTCTTATTATCATAAATCGGTTGGTGGATACCACGGCGCTAAACTTAAAAAGTACCAAGAAATCATTGACTTTCATTTAGACAAAGAAATTAATGCTTTTTATGATGGGTTAAATAATGCGGTACAAAATGATTCGCTCATGCGCATTCACATGGAAAAATTAGGTGTGTTGAATATGTTGAATACAAAATATATCATTGTTCCAACTAAAGACCAAGTGGTTGCGCTTCAAAACCCACAAGCTAATGGCAATGCTTGGTTTGTGAAAAATATTAAAACAGTGGCCAATGCTGATTCTGAAATTGTAGCCTTAAATGGCTTAGATACGAAACGTGGTGCCGTTATTCAAGAGAAAAATAAATCGATGTATCTAGATGGTGATGGTTCGCACACTAGTTCAGCAATTCTTAAAGATACTTACGATAATAATGGAAGTATTACTTTAAAATCGTATCAACCTAATTATTTGGTTTACGAAACTAGCCATGAACAACCTGGATTTGCAGTATTCTCAGAAATTTATTACCCTAAAGGTTGGAATGCCTATATTGATGGAAAACCAACTGCACACACTTGTGTCAATTATATTTTACGTGGTATGGAAATTCCAGCAGGTAAACATAAAGTGGAGTTTAAATTTGAACCAAAAATATATAAAACAGGAAATAGTATTGCTTTAATAGGCTCTATCCTTTTATTAGTAAGCATTGGAGCCAGTTTATATGTATCTAAAAAGAAAAATGAATTTACTTTTTAAACATTGAGGACTCTAAAAAATAGCATTGTTGTTTTACTTATAGTTTTATGTTCATCAAGCTGTAAGGTAAGATATTCATTAAATGGTGCCACCATACCAATTGAGGCAAAAACAATTTCGGTAGGTTTTTTTACTAATAACACCACTCTTGGAACTCCGGTGATTAGCCAAAAATTTACAGAGAAATTAAGAGATATGGTTTCTACTCAAACCAATTTAGCACTTATGAAACAAAATGGAGACTTGCAGTTTGAGGGCTCTATCATTGATTATAATGTTGCGCCTGTATCTATTCAAAGCAACGATCAAGCTGCTAATAACCGATTAACTATAACAGTAACCGTTAAATACACTACTAAGTTTGACGACAGTAAAAACTTCGAACAAAATTTCACGCGATTTGCCGATTTTCCGGCTAATCAAGCTATATCGTCTCGTGAAGACGCCTTACTCACTGAGATTAATCGTCAATTAACCGAAGATATTTTTAATAAAGCTTTTAATAATTGGTAATGCAGCAGCAAACTTTTTTAAATATACTAAAAAAACCGTCGGCTATTGAGCAACATCAATTGCAAGATTTGGAATTATTAATTAAAGAATATCCTTTTTTTGAAACAGCACATTTACTTTACACCAAAGCATTACATCAATACCAATTAATTAATTACCCCAAACAATTACGTAAAACAGCCATTATTGCTAATAGTAGAACTGTTTTATATAACCTACTGCATAAATTTGAAAAACAACAAGATACGATTAATAAAGTAACTGAAGTAAAGCCAAATATAGATACTCCAATTACTATAACTAATAACGAGATAAAAGTTGTTTATATCCAAAACACAAACACCAAAGAAGAACACATTGAAACAACCCAACCACATATAGCATCTAAGGAAATTATAGATGAAGTGACAGACGAAAAACCTAAATTAGAGGAACATGCACCAACTTTAATAAAGCAAGAAGAAGAAATATTTTCGTTAGATAAGGAAATTTCGGTGAGTTTAGTACAATCATTTGTAGAAAAAGACGTTATAAAAACACCTGAGTTAAATAAACCCAAAGAAGAACCAAGTTCGTTTACAGAGTGGTTAAAAGCTGTGCAAAAAGATAATCATAGCTATCAGTTAAATACTATCGAAAAAACTTCAAAAATTGAAAAAATTAACCAAAAACAAGAGAAAACTACTGAAAATGACGAAAAAATTAAGAAAAATAAGCAAATTTTAGATAGCGTTATTAATACTATCAAACATGAACCGAGCGCTTTTAAACCTAATAGTTCAAAAATGTTTACACCTACTATAGATGCTAAACAAAGTTTGATAGAAAATGAGCACTTAGTAACCGAAACATTAGCTAAAATATACACAATTCAGGGAAATATTCCTAAAGCAATTAGAGCTTATGAAATATTAAGTTTGAAATATCCACAAAAAAGTGTTTACTTTGCATCCCTTATTGAAAATTTAAAAAAAGAAAAGTCAAAAAAATAAATAAACCAACAACATTATGATTATCTCTGTTATTCTAATTATCATCTGTGTATTATTAATTCTTGTAGTATTAGTTCAAAACTCTAAAGGAGGTGGTATTTCAAGTAACTTTTCGGCAGCTACACAAATTATGGGTGCACGTCGTGGAACCGATTTTATTGAAAAAGCTACATGGACTTTAGCTATATTATTATTAGTGTTTAGTTTATTATCAACTCCTAAAGGAACAGTTGGGGTAAGCTCAGATGAATCATCAACACAGGGTTCAATTACAAAACAAAAAGCAGGAGGTGCAGTAATGCCTGCAGCGCAACCGGCTGCTCAGCCACAAGCTCCAGCAGCAAATCCTCCAGCACCTGCTAATTAATTTTAACAGCCTTAATTTTAATTTCTAAGAGCTTAGTTGATAAGTTTGTAGTAACTTCATTCAACACAGGATGATATCGAAGTAGAGCTTTGTTTAATCCTTATATGTTGGTGGTATATTTTCATTTAACTTTTTCTTTTAGTTGTTCGTATGTTTTACCACCTAATGATTTTATATGGTCAACAAGTCTGTCAGTATGAATTAGGTCATGCAAATATTGTGATTGCTCAACTAAATAATAATATTCTTGGTTATTAATTGTGATTTCTTCTTTGCCATCAATGTCTTGCCAAGAAGTAATATACTCTTTAGTATCAGGAACTGTGTAGTTGTAATCTACGGTTAAACTGTCAGCCAATTTAAGTTCTGCAAAATCCAAACAGGTGGAGTATCGTTCTTGTTCTAACTCATCTATCTCTCGTTTAATAGTTTCCTCTGTCTCAAAAGCATATCTGTCACCAATGAAGTTAATATCCGCTCCTTTTCTTAAAAAATAGTCAAATAATTGTCGTGATGCTTTCATAACAGCTAGTGATAAAAATGTTGGTGCCCAGTGATCAACATTAAAGTCAAGCGAAACTTTGCTATCAATAATTTTGTCAAAAATCTTTATATAAAAA
>JADLER010000061.1 GCA_020846025.1 Bacteroidia bacterium
TCCAAACAAGTTTTTCCTGAACACGGATGTAATCACTCATTAATGCGTTTGTTCCCTCATCTTCTGCGTCAGATGATAGCGTTAACAATGTGCGTTGTAAGATTATTATTTTCTCAAAAGAAGATAATATGTCTTGTACAGCTTTCTGTCCATTTATCTCCTTACCGCTTTCTTTTATTTTGGATGCTTTCGTGTAATCAGAATAATTGTGATTAGGGCTGTGTCCAAGAGTTAATATTCTCTCCGCTATCTCATCAATCTTTAACAACAAATCGTTGTAAAGCTCCTCGAATTTTAAATGTAGTTCGAAAAATTTTTCCCCTTTAATATTCCAATGATATCCTCTTACATTTTGATAAAATATAGAGTAGTTTGCTAAGAGAATGTTCAGTTGTTCCGCAAGTTTGGCTGATTTTTTAATATCTAATCCAATTGAATTTGTTTGCTTCATAAAAAATATATTAAAATTTAACTTAGGTAATACTTTAAGAATCCTTCAATACTCAGAAAAGTTATTTTCCATCTTGAACTCTAGTGCAAAGTTAAATATTAATGATTCTTTACCCCATTTTTTTTGATTGAAAAGGCGTTTATTCACTACCTACTTCGAGGTATTTTACTGAAATTCTAATAAAATATGCCTTTATCCGCTAAATTTGTTATTTAGAATCGTTCTGAACAATAATTTAAGTGAATAATAATAAGGTTAGCATATTAGAGTCAAGTTATATAATCTGTGAAGGTTTGAAGGGCGTATTAAAAACTATACACGATTTCCAAGTTACAGGTGAGTTCGGGAATTTTACCGATTTAGAAAAGAGTAAATCTGTACGAAACAGCCAATTAATTATCTGTAATCCCGATTTAATAAAAGCAAATACAGCAATTACTAAATTGAAAATTATAAACCCTAATCTGAAAATTTTGGTAATAGATTCTCAACGAAATCCACAAAAGGAATACCTAAATCCTGCGATGGTTGATGGCTATATATTTTTATGCTGTCATACAGAAGAAGTTTTAAAGGCTGTTATTTCTGTTGCATCTGGAGAGAAGTTTTTTTGTAACAAAGCATTGGATTTTATGATTCAGCCCAAAGCAATTAATTCCTGCAATCCGGTAAACTTATCAGCACGCGAAATAGAGATACTTAAACTTATAGCAAAGGGCTTATCGTCCAACGAAATCTCTGAACAACTGTGTTTAAGTTTTCATACTATTACCACCCACCGAAAAAATATTTGCCGCAAACTTGATGTAAGCAAAGTAAGTGAATTAATTGCTTTTGCTCACAAAAACAACCTAGTTTCTTAATATCCCATCTAATCGGTTCGTAATTGAAATGGTGTGTTTGAATCGTTTGTTTAACGCTACAAATCATTATTTGATAGCGAGACTTTCTATTTGATGGCTTCTCTTGTTTTTGTTCCGAAGACATTACCTACATCGAGGTAGAAAGTTTAGCTTGATTTAGGTATTGTGATTTCTTTTGAGCTGCCTCATATTTGCATTGTCTTATTTAGAATGAATCTAAACAATTTAAAAACTTAGAAAATGAAAAAAATATTACGAATCACAACAGCCGCTTTAAGTATAATGAGCGCAACTATTCAGGCACAAACAACTGACACAGTCACAACCGGTGCCGGATATGCTAACGAAGTATGGTACAGCTTGCAAAACGATAATCAAGCTATCGCACCAAGAAACAACTGGGATTTAGCTTTTGAAACTACCGGCCAAACAGCATCCATATTATTTAACTCCGCAACTGGTAATACAGTATATGCTGTACCAGGTAAAACACCTGCCGATTTTTCTACTACAGATACTTCTGGGATATCAACTTGGTCTGCTTTATATAATAGCGATACCACATGGACCATAGGAGCGCTAAACAAAAATGCTTCAAATCAATACGACTTGGGTTGGGGAACTTACAATTCAGTAACACATATTGTTGATGGCAGCAAAGTGTTTATCATAAAGTATACTGGGGGCATATATAAAAAATTCTACATACAGAGTTTAAATAGCGGCGTGTACACATTGATATTTTCGGATTTGGATAACAGTAATCAACAAACTGTTACTATTACCAAATCAACATACAATACAAAAAACTTTGTTTATTACTCATTAGTAAATAATCAGCTTATTGATCGTGAACCTGTTTCAGCATCTTGGGATTTATTGTTTACGAAATATACTGCCTTTATCCCGTCTGCTTATGGTGTAACAGGGATTCTGCAAAACAAAGGGGTAACAGTTGCACAGGCTAATAATGTTAGTCCATCAGCGGTAAATTGGAATACCTATACCATGGAAACCGCAATGAATACAATTGGTTATGATTGGAAATATTTTACAGGCAGCATGTACACCTTTGTAACCGACACAATTTATTTTGTAAAAGATAAACCGGGTAATATTTATAAAATTGCATTTACAGGATTTGGAGGTAGCAGCAATGGTAATTTTATTTTCACAAAAGAAAAGCTCTCGTCAACAGGAATAAAAGATAATGATTCTGATGTCAATTTTTCTTTTGCATTGTTTCCAAATCCATCATCCAATATAAACGGTGTAGATATACTATTTGCTACCGATAAATTTTCTAAAGATGGTATAATTACACTATCAGATATTAATGGTAGAGCAATAATCACAGAAAATGTAATAGCCGGTGAGCAGTTGCAAAAATTTCATATCGCTACAAACAATCTAAATTCCGGGATATACATTGTGGCTTTTAGCGTAAACGGAAAAACACTACATAAAAAATTAATAATCGAATAAAACTATAAAAAACAAATTATGAAAAGTACAGTAAAGAAAAATCGTTTAGTTTTATTATTGATGTGCCTTTTTGGAGGCTTTATATCAAGCGTATTAACTTCTTGCGGCAGTAATGCAGAAAACAACAAGATTGTAGAAAATAGTAATGCTAAAAAAATAGGAATACTACTCGTAAATCATGGCTCTCGTTCAGAAACCTGGCGAAATGCATTGCTTACTCTCGAATCAAATGTGAAAAACGAAATTATGAGTAATGGAGAAGTTAAGGGGGTGAAAACAGCATTTATGGAATACAATGAACCTTCAATAGCTACAAGATTAAAAGAGTTTGATGCTGATGGTTTTACAGATGTAATTATTGTTCCTATATTTTTAACAGTAAGTCCACATTCCTTTGATGACATTCCTACTATTATTGGACAAAAAGAAGATCCACATTCAGCAGAAATGCTGAAAATCGAAAAAATAGAAAGATACACTCCAAAAGCTAAAACACATTTAACACCATTGCTTGACTTCACTGATATTTTGCAAAAAAACATATTAAGTAGAGCTAAACTTCTTTCTGTAAATCCGGAAAAAGAAGGGTTAACAATGATTGCTTATGGTGATGAA
>JADLER010000062.1 GCA_020846025.1 Bacteroidia bacterium
AAGGAACAAGAAGCCGCCAAGAAAGCAGAGGAAGAACGCCTTGCTAAAGAAAAAGAAGCTGCAGCCAAAGCAGAAGCTGAACGTATAGCCCAAGAAAAAGCTGCTGCAGAAAAATTAGCGAAGGAACAAGAAGCCGCTAAGAAAGCCGAAGAAGAACGTATTGCCAAGGAGAAAGAAGCGGCTGCCAAAGCAGAAGCCGAACGCATTGCCCAAGAAAAAGCCGCAGCAGAGAAATTAGCGAAGGAACAAGAGGCCGCTAAGAAAGCTGAAGAAGAACGCATTGCTAAAGGAAAAGAAGCGGCCGCCAAAGCAGAAGCTGAACGTATAGCCCAAGAAAAAGCCGCAGCAGAAAAATTAGCGAAAGAACAAGCAGCAGCCAAGAAAGCAGAGGAAGAAAGAATTGCTAAGGAAAAAGAAGCAGCAGCAAAAGCCGAAGCTGAACGTATTGCTCAAGAAAAAGCAGCAGCAGAGAAACTAGCTAAAGAACAAGAAGCAGCTCAAAAGGCTGCATTAGCAAAGGCCGCTACTGAGCGAAAAGAGAAAGAAAGATTAGAGAAAATAGCCAAAGAAAAAGAAATTGCAGAGAAAAAAGCACAAGAGAAGGCTGCTGCTGAAAAGTTAGCACAAGAGAAGGCTGCCGCAGCAAAGAAAGCTGAAGAAGAACGTATAGCTAAGGAAAAAGCTAACACTGAGAAATTAAATGCCGAAACGTCAAAGAATCAAGAAGGAATTATTGCACCTGTGAATTCTGGTTCTGAATTGGAAAGAAGTTCAATTGGTTCTAAAGATGCTAAGTATTCTTCTTTACAAACCATTGGGAGTCAAACACAATATTTAGAAAAAATTAAGAGAGGAAATGAACTCTTTAAAATGAAGCGTTATGCAGAGGCCAAACCAGTATATGAAGAAGCCCTGAAGTTTAAACCTAATGATCCAACAGCTACTAAACGTCTCGAAGAAATAGAAGCTTTATTAAAGAAATAAATACTAAAGCTTAATTAACGCAAACACAGCATAATTTAGCATGTCCATATAGTTGGCATCTACGCCCTCGCTAATAATTGTTTGCCCTTTATTATCTTCTATTTGTTTTACTCTAAAAATTTTCATTAAGATTAAATCGGTCAGAGAGCTCATGCGCATATCTCTCCAAGCTTCGCCATAATCATGATTTTTGTCTTCCATGAGTTGTTTAGTTTGCTTGGTGTATTTATTATATAATAGTTCTACTTCTTCGTAAGGTAATTCAAGTCTGGTGTCGTTTGCTAATTCTAATTGAATAAGTGCCATGACACAATAATTTACAATGCCAATATATTCTCCCTTAATATCGTCACCTACTTTTTGAGTTCCTTTTTCTTCGATGCTTTTAATACGTTGAGCCTTAATGAAAATTTGATCGGTAAGTGAAGTAGGGCGGAGGTTTCTCCAAGCTGTACCATAATCTTTCATTTTCTTTAAGAAAATATCTTTACAAATTTTTATCGAAGCATCGTATTGTTGTGAAGTATTATTCATATATTTAAGATGCGCTAATGTACTAAAAAAATGGAGAAAACTTATACAATAAATGGTAAACAATTAACATTTAATAAGGCGCAGGTTATGGCTATTATTAACCTTACGCCTGATAGTTTTTATGATGGCGGTCGTTTTTCATCTATATCGGATATTGTAAAAGATGTTGAACACAAAATAAATGAAGGCGCTACGATTATTGATTTAGGTGCCGCTTCCTCTCGCGAAAACGCTGCACCATTAGCTGTAAAAGATGAAATATTAAGACTTGGAGAACCTTTAAGAAGGATTAGAAATGAATTCCCACAGATTTTTCTATCAGTAGATACTTATTTATCTGAAGTTGCAGAATTTGCTATTAGTGAAGGTGTTGATATTATTAATGATATTTCAGGTGGAAAACTTGATGAAAACATGCTACAAGTTGTTGTTAAACAACAAGTAGTTTATGTACTAATGCACATGCAAGGAACTCCACAAAATATGCAACACAACCCGCAATACGATGATGTAACAAAAACAATTCTTAATTTTTTTAAAGAAAGGATAGCATATTTCAAATCTAATAATTTTGATAAATTAATCTTAGATGTTGGTTTTGGTTTTGGAAAAACGGTAGAGCATAATTATGAATTATTAAAACATATTTCCGATTTTACTAATCTTGAATTTCCGGTTTTAGCTGGTCTTTCAAGAAAATCTATGATAAATAAAGTAATTAATACAATGCCAACAACGGCCTTAAATGGTACTACTGCTCTTAATATGTTAGCACTTCAAAATGGGGCTAAAATTCTTAGAGTTCATGATGTAAAAGAAGCAAAACAAGTGGTTGATTTATTCGAATTTTATAAAAACGTTTAGAGCTGTTTTTAAAGTGTCATTTTCTTAAAATCATTCAAGATATCTTCGCGTAAATGTTGCAAATTACTAAATACTTGAGGGTGTTTATTTTTTAATTGTAATACCTTTAATATTCCAAAAGTTTTTTTTCTAAAAGGTGATAACCATAAGCAAAATATACCTGTTAAAACTGTATTAACTAATATTAATAAAGCCCACCAAGTATTTGGTGCTAAAGCCTTAGCAACAAAAAATTGAAGAATACCAAATAATAAAAACATAGCAGCTCCAATTCCCATTAAAAAGGACGCTTTAAATTCAATAATTTTTACTTTTTTATTAGTAATATAGGTAGTAAGAAAATAAGGGATATAACTTCCTAAAAGGCCTCTTACATAAATAGGAAAGCTTAATACTATTACTAAAAATCGTAATGATAAATTAAGGTAATTTATTTTAGACTGTTTTAATGGGTCAATCAGCCAATCTTTAAATTGATGTTGTTTTAATTGATTGAAATAATTTTCTGTTTTTGTAGTGAGTGATTTTAACTTTTCTGGTGCATCTTCTTCTAATTTATTTACCCATGATACAATGTGTGTTGAAAATTCAAATTCATCTTCAAGGTTATTTGTATTTAATTGATGTTTGGCAAAATAATCAGATTTACATATTTCTTCGAGATGAGATATTAATAATTCATTATGTGGATGGTTAATGTGAACGATTAGTTCTTTCATTTTTGGAGTTAAGTCTGCCAAAAATTGGTTCATGGTTTTAGCTGGTGCTTCTTTGTATGCTACCATATAATCCGAAATATGGATGGGTTCTCCAACATTAAAAAACAAGTTACCTCTAAATTGAGAAGGATTAGAATAATTTACACCAACAGGTACTACGGTTAAATCTTTTAGATCATAAGCATCCATTGCTCCAAAAACCATACGTGGTACACCTTTTTTTAAAGGCCTTAATCGACGTTCTTGAATACAAAGTCCTTCTGCAAAAATGATGATTTTCTGATTTTTCTTTAATAGTTTATTAACTCTATCGTATGTTTCATCATTCTTTTTTAACCCTTCTTTTCCACCATCTTGTATTCTAAATATGGGAATTATGCCAAAGCTTTCTAAGACGGCTGATACAATTCCTTTTTTAAAGGTGTCGCCTCTTGCTAAGTATCGTATTCTTGGTGGAAACACCATTGTTGTAAATGCAATAGGATCCATAAACGCATTAGGATGATTCATCGCAATAATTACGGGGCCTTTTACTTGTATAGATTTTGCATTTTTTATTCTTGTGCGTTTAAAAAAAAACGCAATAACGAAACACAAGTAAAATTTTGTTAAATGCCACAACATAAGTGTACAAACATATTAAAATTAAATGATAAGAGCCATTTTTTAATGGCTCTTATTTAAAATGTTTATTTATCCAACAGGAGGTGGAGGAGGAGGAACAGAACCAAAAATAGATTGTAACTCGGCTTGAGATTCAGCAGCTAACCAACCACTCATACCTTGTTTCCAAACTAAACTTTGTCGTGTAAATTGTCCTGATACAGCCATTTGTTGTAATTGTTGTAAATTAAAAGGTCCTGTTTGTGCTCCATTTACAGCTACAAAATATTGAGTAATTGGCGGCGGTGGTGGCGTATTAGTTCCTGTATTGCCATTAAATTGTTGATTTTGGAAAGCATTACCCATTTGATTCATCATGCCGAATCCCATTCCAGCCCCCATTCCAGCTCCCATCATGCCACCGCCGTTTGGATTTTTAGCGGCTTCTTCCATCGCATTAGCAGCTTGAAATTGTGTATAAGCACCAAGGTTTCCAATAATTCCCATGCTACTTCTTTTGTCGAGAGCTTGTTCAACCTCAGGTGGTAATGAAACATTTTCAATTAAAAACTTTGTAAGGTCTAATCCTATCTCGTTAAATTCTGGCTTTATTTTATCTGTAATAATTTTAGAGACTTCATCAGTGTTTGATGATAAATCTAATACAGGAATTTTACTCTCAGCTAAAGCATCCATGCCTCGTGATACAGCAATATTACGAAGTTGCTCATTAACTTCATCTACTGAATATTGCGAATCAGTTCCGGAAATTTCTTTTAAGAATTTAGCAGCATCATTTACTTTAAATGCATAAGTTCCAAATGCTCTTAATCTTATAGGACCAAATTCTGCATCACGTAACATGATTGGATTTTTGGTACCCCATTTTTGATTGATAAACTGTTTAGTACTTATAAAGAATACATCTGCTTTAAATGGACTATTAAAACCGTATTTCCAACCTTTTAATGTGGAAAGAATTGGAATGTTTTGTGTGCTTAATTCATACATGCCAGGTTGAAAAACATCGGCAATTGTACCTTCATTCATAAATACAGCAACTTGACTCTCTCGCACAGTAAGCTTTGCGCCCATTTTTATTTCGTTTTGAAAACGAGGAAATTTAAACACAATCGTGTCGTTTGTGCTATCTGTCCAATCGATGATATCAATAAATTCCCCTTTTATTTTATCCCATAATCCCATATTAATAGTTTTTAAAATGTTTATGTAAATATAATAAATTCTAATGATTTGTAATCTTTTTTAAGCATCTTTGTTTGTGCAACAAAGTGTAGTAATAGTTATTGGTGGGGGAGCTTCAGGTTTTTTTGCGGCTATTAATACAGCTCAAAATTTTCCAGAGGCTAAAGTGATTATTTTAGAAAAATCGAATAAAATATTATCTAAAGTGAAGGTTTCTGGTGGAGGACGTTGTAATGTTACCCATCATTGTTTTGATAATACAGAATTAGTTAAAAATTTTCCGAGAGGACACAAAGAATTACGTCAGGTTTTTGCTCAGTTTTCGGTTCAGGACACTATCGAATGGTTTTTAAAAAGAGGATTGAAGTTAAAAGTGGAAAATGATGGTAGAATGTTCCCCACAACAAATTCGAGTGATTCGGTGATAGAATGTTTTTTGATGGAAGTTCAAAAATATCACATTGATATTTATAAAAATGAAGAAGTTATCTCCTTGACACAACAAAGCCCTTCATATATTGAGGTAAAATCAACCAAGCAAACATATATAGCCAATTCAGTTATATGTAGTATTGGAGGGCATCATCAAATCCATAATTATCAATTTTTACAAGAAATAGGGCATCAAATAGATAATTTAATCCCAAGTTTATTTACGCTTAATTTACCACAAAGCCCTCTTAAAGAATTAATGGGTTTGAGTGTAAAACAAGGCACGGTTAAAGTTATAGGAACCAAGCATCAATATTCAGGACCAATATTAATAACTCATTGGGGAATTAGCGGGCCAGCCGTTTTAAAATTATCAGCATTTGCTGCCAAAGATTTTTTTGATTTAAACTACAACGCCACTATTATTATTAATTGGACTGAGCATCAAATAGAAGATGAGATTAGAACACACATAGAGAAATTACGTACTTCGAAAATGAAGATCGTGAATACGCCGCTCTTTGATATTCCAAAGAGATTGTGGGAATATCTGATTGCTCGTGCTGATATTGACATACATAAATTGTGGATAGAATTGGGAAATAAGCAGTTAAATAAATTGATTCAAGTGATTTTTAACGATCAGTATGATATGCGTGGCAAAACAACTTTTAAAGAAGAATTTGTTACAGCAGGAGGTGTTAACTTAAAGCAAGTTGATTTTAAAACGATGCAAAGTAAGTTAATGCCTGGTTTGTTCTTTTGTGGTGAGGTACTGAATATTGATGGAATTACAGGCGGATTTAATTTTCAGAATGCTTGGAGTACAGCTTGGATTGCCTCAAAAAATGTTTTGAAATAAAAAGAATTAGTAATTAGTTTTCCAAATAAGTATTAAGATTAGCCATTGTATAGCAAGGGTAATCCAAATTGGCATTTTGCTTGGTTCGGTAATTTCTTTGAGATTTTGTATGGTTTTTGTTTTAAATATATCGTAGAAGTCTTGATTTTTATTTTTAAAATCAACATCGTCTAATTTTACTCTTTTCATAGCAAAAGCTATAATTCTTCTAAGCCATTTATTCTCGTTTTGATCTTCTTGAACAGATTGAATTACACGAATCTTATCTACAGAATAATCACCTATATTTTTAAATACATGATGAGAATTATTTTTAAATCTCAAAAAGACTTTATCTAAAAATGGATATACTAAACTTTCTGATTTATCAGTTAGAATTTGATGAGCAACTTTTGAGATGATATAGTTGTTACCTAAAATAAAAAAAGTAACAGTGCTTGTAAAGCAAGTTAATAACCATAAAGATGTACCAATTGGTCGATGCCAAAAATTATAAACGAAATCAGGGATAAAACTAAAGCTATTTGTAGTCGCACCATCTCCTTGTGTTGAAAGAATTGAAAATTCAATGATTATCACCGAAATAGTTGAGATGAATCCTAATAAGTTTATTTTAATAAATGTTATTAAGATTTTAAGTGATAGTTTAGCAAAATATGTAAAATGTTCTTTCAAAAATTATTTTAAATATATCAAAATTCTGAATTTTAAGGTTAGTTAATTATTTTGTGAATTAATTACTCCTTTTATAAAATCACTAATTAAATAAGCAATGAGCTTTCCTGTTTTGTTATCTGCTTTTAAATGTGCCAATATAGGCGCACCTTCTGCAATATGAAAGTAAAGTACGGGTAAGGATTTTCCACATTGATAAGCAAACTGTCTGGCTTGTACGGGCGAAATACCGCTACTGGTTTTAGCACTTGTAGGAACATTGGTTATGGCATCTAAATCTATTTCTACACCACATTTTTTGGCATGAACAAAAGCGATATTTTGTTGTAAGGCTGACTGAAAACTGATTACCTCCTTAATAAAAATATCTTCGTAGGTACTATAATACAGTAAATGGTTATTACTTTTGAACTCCTTAAGTACTTGCATTGTATTATATTGTTCGTGCATACATAAAACAGAGTAGGCGTGAAGATATTGATGATTGAAGGCGTAACTAAAACCATTTCCACTATGTCTTCCCTCTAAAGGCCTAAAATCCGTATGTGGGTCACAATTAATAACATTTATTTTTTGTTGTAAAGCATCATAACAGCCTTTAATAATAGGATAAGCATTGTTGTGTCCGCCACCAATTACAATTGGTATTTTACCACTTTTTATGATTCCAGTAATGACTTTGGAAACTCTAAGATCTATCTCGTCAACGAGTTTTCGTAAAACTGAAACATCATGTTGATTTTTGGAATTTAGTTCATTGGCTTTTTCCATTAGGTCTTCAACAATAATATGTCCTAATAAACAAATAGAACTCCCAGCTAAAAAATGATTACTTTGTTGGTTTATGAAACTATCTATTGCGGGTTTCCATGCGGTGTGCGCGCCACCTCTACCATAATTTGCTCTTACGCCTATATCTTCAGGTATTCCTATAAGAACAAATTGGCAGTCAATATTTGATAATTCCGTTTCCCATTCTTTAGCGTTTTTTATAAATCGAAGTTCTTCACCAATTTTAGTTTCATTGGTTCTAGTTCTTACAAGATGTTTTAAATCCTTTTCGGAATATACTTTTATAGATTGCATACATTAAATCATAAAAAAAGTCCCAAAAATGGGACTTATTAAGCAAGTTGAAATACTACCACTCATCTGAGTTTACAGGTAAAGTACTTGAGAGCTGCATGATTTCTTTAATATCAGTAACTACTATTGCACTATGCTTTAGTGCTTCGCTTTTTATCCGTTTCCATAAATCGGAAGGTAATTTCATGCTACCACATTTTGGCACCTCATTAAACACATCACCTCCCGAGTAATCACCGTTTTTGGCATTATGAGAAATTTTAGAAATAGTGTATCTGTATTTGCCTTCTTTAGCTTCAATACACACATGCATAGTAATAGTGCCTTGAACATCTGCTGCTGGGTTTAACTCTTTAGGTTTATAAGGAAATTCAACTACACATTCGGCTTTGCTTCCTGCGGTTACGCCATTTTTTTTCGTGTATTTTTTTGTTTCAGTTTTTACGAAATTAACTCCACGTTTTAATAACTCACTTGCAGCCATTCCTTTAGGAGCAGATGTATCAACTGGCACAGAACCATCTTCATTAGGAGGTAAAGCCACTGGATCTGCTAGCAAGGCCACTACGCCTTGTATTTTGTTTTCATCAGTTTTAGTTTCTTGAGCACTTACATTACCTATGATAAGGCTGATTGCAACTGAACAAATAATTGATTTTAATTTCATATACGAAGTATGATTATCTATATTTTAAAAAGTAAAATTACATTAATTTATATGATTTTAGTGTATTTTTCAGGATTTACTTCTAACATAAGGTTGTAAATAATGTCAAATACATCATCGGAACTTGGTTTAGAGAAATAATCACCATCAGAACCATAAGCAGGGCGGTGTTCTTTAGAACAAATAGTTAAAGGTTTAGAATCTAAGTATTGATAACCACCTTGTTCTTCTAATACTTTTTGCATCATAAAAGCGCTTGCACCACCTGGTACATCTTCATCAAAAAATACAATACGGTTTGTTTTCTTTAATGATTCAACTATGAGATGATTAACATCAAAAGGTAATAAAGTTTGTACATCAATTAACTCTACTGATATATCATGTAACTTTAATTGTGCAATGGCATCTTGTGCAATACGAACAGATGAACCATACGTTACTAAGGTTACATCACTTCCTTCTACTAAGGTTTCTGGAATGCCTAATGCCAATTTATATTCACCAATATTAGAAGGCATTTTTTCTTTTAAGCGATAACCATTTAGTGGTTCAATGACCAAAGCAGGTTCATCGGCTTCCATAAGTAGATTATAAAAACCAGCTGCCTGAGTCATGTTTCTAGGTACACATACATTGATTCCTCTGCAAGCATGAATAATAACACCCATTGGTGAGCCACTATGCCAAACACCTTCTAACCTATGTCCACGAGTGCGAATGACAACAGGTGCTTTTTGCATTCCTTTAGTTCTCCATTGAACAGTAGCTAAATCATCGCTCATAATTTGCAAGGCATACAACAAATAATCTAAATACTGTATTTCAGGAATTGGTCTTAACCCACGCATAGCCAAGCCAATAGCTTGTCCCATAATGGTGGCTTCACGTATTCCAGTATCAAACACACGATGTTCTCCATATTTGGCTTGTAAGCCTTCTAATCCTTGATTTACACCACCTATTTTTCCAGAGTCTTCACCAAAAATCAATGTTTCAGGATATTTATTTAAAATGTAATCAAAATTTTCGCGTAATAATTCACGCCCATCTACCAGTTTTTCTTCGTTGTAAACTGGGCTTACAGGTGTAATATGACTTGATTGTTGATTGGATTGAGATAATACGTGTGAACTATAACGGTCAGCATTTTCAATATTCGCAATTCTAAGCCAGTCAATTAATTTTGTGCGTGCAGGTATGTTTTCGGTTTTTGTTAATCGTAATATTTTTTTAACTCCAGAATGTAAATCTCTTCTAAATGGTTCTTTAATTGAATTCAGTTCGGATTTAATTGTGTTAATTGCCTCTCCATTAACAGAGGCAGGAATCATCTCGTCAATGATTTGAGATACTTCGTTTATTTCAGATTTAATTGGCTCTAAGTAATTATTCCAAGCAGTTTTTTGAGAATTCTTAACTTCTATTTTGGTTTCTTCTTCAATGGTGTTTAACGTAGCTTCATCAGCTAAGGCATTTTGCAAAATCCATTCACGCATTTTTTTAATACAATCAAAATCACTTTCCCATTGTAATCTCTCTTTTGATTTGTAACGTTCATGAGAACCAGATGTACTATGCCCTTGAGGTTGAGTTACCTCTTCAACGTGAACTAATACAGGAACGTGTTCTTCACGGCATATTTTTGCAGCTTTTTCGTAAGTTTCGCAAAGATGGGCATAATCCCAACCTTTTGTTTTAAATATCTCGTAGCCCTTACCACCATTTTCTCTTTGAAAACCTTTTAAAATTTCTGAAATACTTTCTTTAGTGGTTTGATATTTTTTTGGAACAGAGATGCCTTGTCCGTCATCCCACACACTAATGAGCATTGGGATTTGTAATACACCAGCTGCATTGATAGTTTCCCAAAATAATCCTTCAGATGTAGAAGCATCGCCTATAGTACCAAATGCAATTTCATTTCCTTTGTTACTATAATTTAAAAATTTCCCTGTTTGTAAATCAGTATTGGTTCTATAGAAGTGTGATGCGTAAGCTAATCCAAGTAGGCGAGGCATTTGCCCACCTGTAGGGGAAATATCAGAAGATGAATTTTTTTGATTAACTAAATTTTTGAAACTTCCATCTGCATTTAAACTATGTGTGGCAAAATGTCCTCCCATTTGACGACCAGCACTCATAGGTTCTAATTCTAAATCGGTATGACCGTATAAGCCAGCAAAGTATTGTTGAATAGATAATTCGCCAATAGCCATCATAAATGTTTGGTCGCGGTAATATCCGCTACGAAAATCGCCATTTTCAAATACCTTTGATAAAGCAACTTGAGCGAGTTCTTTTCCATCACCAAATATTCCAAACTTAGCTTTACCAGTTAATACTTCTTTTCGTCCCAATAAGCTAGTTTGACGACTTAAGTTGATTAAACGAAAATCATCTAAGACAATTTTTTTAAAATCGTCAAAACTTAAACCTTTTGCAGTTGATATAGTTCCTTGTTCCATAGATTAATCCTTATCTTACAAATATAAATTTTTAGCTGAAATAATGAAACAAAATTGTCGAATTTTTGCATAAAAAAAGCCATACTTTTTGGTATGACTTTTTAGTGAATATTAGAGTAATTTTATTTCTTTTTAGCTTTTTCCTTTCCTGTAAAATCGTACTTTTTCTTTAGTTTGTCTTTTTTGGTAATTTTAATTTCTCCACTAATGTCGTAATTCTCAACAATAAATTTCATAATAATAGTTTGGTCATTTTTGTCGGTAGCCGAAGCTTCTACCTCTGAGTAGTGGTTCTCCGTTTCGTCTTCATCTACAAATGTTGAATCTTTGGTTACTTCGTATTTAATCCATGTAAACTCATGTTTATCAAACATTAACTGACTAAATACCCCTTTGCTAGCTTTAAATTCAATTTCGTCTTCAACTCCCTTTTTAGGTGGTGCACCTTCTTTTACTTCGGTCATTGTAACAGTAAATTTACGTTTATCTACTGAGTCTTTTGGCTCTCCTTTTTTAGTTGCATTAATGCCTAAAATACCAAATGTAACAAGCGTTGCAGAAATTAATAGGTGCTTTATTTTCATTGTATCAATATTTTTAGTTTTGGTAAATTTAATAAAAAATGGTTTTGCATCTATAATGTTTACATTTATTTAATAAATTTTAGAGGAATAGCTACAAATCATAGCACGATAACGTCAATATTGATTTTATATTTACAATATCTAATCAAATTTACTTTATGGAGCCATTAGCCGAACGATTAAGACCAACCAGTTTAGAAGATTATGTTGGGCAAGAACATATTATAGCAAAGGATACGGCATTGCGTAAGGCTATTGAGCAAAATTTATTACCTTCTATCATTTTTTGGGGACCACCTGGTGTGGGTAAAACAACTTTAGCGTACATTATTTCTCAAAGTTTAAAACGTCCTTTTTATTCGTTAAGTGCAATAAACTCAGGAGTAAAAGATGTAAGAGATGTTATAGAAAAAGCTTCGCAAGATGGTGGTTTTTTTAAACAAGAAAAACCAGTTTTATTTATCGATGAGATTCATCGCTTTAGTAAATCGCAACAAGATTCGTTATTAAACGCAGTAGAAAAAGGTATCGTTACATTAATTGGTGCTACAACCGAAAATCCCTCCTTTGAAGTAATTCCAGCCTTGCTTTCAAGATGTCAAGTCATTGTATTAAAACATTTAACTAAGAATAATTTAATCCAACTTTTAGATAAAGCCATTCAGCATGATGTGTATTTAAAACACAAAAAAATAACCCTTAAAGAAACTGAAGCATTATTAAGAATTTCGGGAGGTGATGGACGCAAATTATTAAATGCTTTTGAAATTGTGGTAAATGCCATTCAGGGAAATGAAATTGTTGTAACAGATGATGAGGTAAGAAAATATATCCATCAAAATTTAGCTTTATATGATAAATCAGGAGAACAACATTACGATATTATTTCAGCATTTATTAAATCAATAAGAGGCTCGGATCCCAATGGTGCTGTTTATTGGTTAGCTCGGATGATAGCAGGTGGCGAAGATCCCAGTTTTATTGCTCGAAGGCTATTAATTTTAGCCTCAGAAGATATTGGGAACGCAAATCCAACAGCACTTGTAATTGCTAATAACTGTTTTCAAGCGGTTAATGTGATTGGATTTCCAGAAAGTAGAATTATATTAAGTCAAACAGCTACTTACTTGGCTTGTTCGCCTAAAAGCAATAGTAGTTATATGGCAATTAATAAAGCTCAGGAAGTTGTAATGCAAACAGGGGATTTGTCCGTTCCTTTACATTTGCGCAATGCCCCCACTAAGTTAATGAAAGAATTAGGTTATGGTAATGAGTACAAGTACGCGCATGATTTCGAAAATCATTTTACACAACAAGAATTTTTACCAGCCGAATTAAGTGGTACTACATTTTATCAACCTTCAGAATATTCTAGAGAAAAAGATTTAAAAGAGTTTTTAAAACAACGCTGGAAGGATAAATACAATTATTAGTCGTGAACTAAGTCATCTGAATTGGGTTCAAAAATCATTATTTTTCCAAGCCCAACAATTAAACCACCTACAATTTGTTCTAGGATTTGCCACGCACAATCTACAATAATATACTTTGTATTAACGGTATGAGTGAATGATATGCCAAGTACGCTTACAATGGCAAATAAAACAAATCCAACCATAACACCACTAATTATACCTCTTGACATAGGTTTAACAATATATTTTTTTAATAACCTAGATTCAAAGGTGCGATAGATAACAAATGAAATAACTAAATAAACCAATGCGGCTAATAGAAGAAATATTACAATGTTAAATGAGATTTTTTCTAAGTCGTTTAAAAATATGCCATGCCAAACATAAAATAGACTATACATTACGATAGCAGAAATAATCCAACTAATAAAAAATCTAAATGAATACAGCATATTGCTAATTCTATGTTTTTTGACACTGCATATTTACAAAAACTTTGCCAAAGTATAAGTATTATAATGTTAAAATAAATACTAAATTTGTAAATATGCGTTTGTTCAAAACAGTCTCAGTTATTATACTTTTTTTGTGTGTATTTCTTAGTTCGTGTAAGAAAGAAACTAGTTGGGATATAGATGCAGCAATACCAATTGCTAAAAGTCATTTGAATATAAGTAATTTTTTTGGTGATACTATTTTTCAGGCAGATTCGAGTGGTTTGTTACACATTGCTTTTAGTAAAGATTTAATAAATTTTACTATTGACACCTTAGTAAAATTGCCCGATACAACTGTAAATTTAGGTTATATTGTTCCGTTTACTACTAACTTAACACCTGGATCGGTTATTTATTCTAATGCGTCAGGAACTGACAAAGAAATTACATTTGATGTACCTAATGGCGTGGCTTTAAATAAAGCCATTGTTAAATCAGGATATTTAAAGATAGAATATCAAAATACATATGCACAGCCACTTAACTTCAGTTATGTTATTAATTCTGCAACTTTATGGGGCACACCGCTAACTGTTAATCAAGTGGTGGCAGGTAATTCACATTTAACAAAAATTTATTCATTAGATAATTATGATATTAATTTAACTGGATTAAGTGGAAATCAAATTAATACCTTGGTGCAAACCTACACAATTGCAACTGATGCAAGTGGACAACCAGATGTGTTGCAAGTAGGGCAAGGTATGGTAATTAATTTGTCTTTTACTGAAATAGTTCCTGAATATGTACAAGGTTATTTCGGCCAACAAAACATGTCTTTTGGTCCTGATACCACTGAATTAGGACTATTTGGTAATTTTGCGCCTGTTAATTTGCAACTCACTCAATCTGCTATTAATTTTAGAATAATTAATGAGTTTGGGATAGAAATGAGCAGTTCAATTAATTCTATTACATCTATTAATTCTAATCAGTCGAGTGCAGTTACATTAAATGCTGGTAATATGCTTCAGTCAATTAATGTAAATAGAGCCAATAAAACCAATAATCCTTCTAATCCAGTTTTTCCATGGGTTAAGCAAATTAATATAAATTCATCTAATTCTAACTTAAACCCTTTTTTAGAGAATTTGCCAAATTATTTAGCCTATTCTGTAAATGCGACACTTAACCCACTTGGTAATATTTCTGCTGGAAATGATTTTGCTTTTTTCGGAAGAGGTTTAAAGGTTATTGCCGATATTGATATTCCATTAAAATTATCAGCTAATAATTTTATGTTAGTTAATTACTCTAAGATTGATTTAACTCAGATTAAAGAACTTGAAAATTTGAATAGCTGCGATATCATTTTACAAGCCATCAATAATTATCCTTTTGAGGCACGACTTCAAGGTTATATGATTGATGAATATGGACAAACTATTGATTCTTTATTTTTACCTGGCAACAACACATTAGTTTCTGCAATTACTGATGTAAATAATGTTGTGTTAAGCCCAGTAAACTCTAAGTTAGAAGTAACACTTAATAAACAAGGTATTGAACATTTAACAAAGTGTAAGCAAATTAAATTTGTTAGTCAATTCTTTTTGCCAAATCAACCTACACCAATTACTATAAGAGATAATAGTTATTTGGATTTAACCTTACATGCATACGTAAACTATACTGTTAAAAATAAATAATGAGATTTCCACTTCTTGTAATATTATTCTGTTTTAGTGTAGAGTTAATGGCTCAGTATAATTCAGATTTTCTAAGTTTTGATAAAACAGGGAGATGTGTTTCGGTGAATGGAGAATATGAGTTAGGCTCTAATGGTATTTACAATTCATTTTTAAATAAATTTATTTATGGCGGTTACATAGATAAAAAAACTAAAGACGCTTCAAATAACAATATGTTTAGTTTAAATGTGTTAGGAGCTAATATGAATTATGATGTTTCTTCTTTTTTTGGAAGGGACTCAAGATTTTCATATTTAATCGGGTTTAAAGATCAGCAGATATTTAATTCATCTTATACTAGAGATTTTTATCAATTAATGTTTTATGGAAATAAACCGTATTTAGACGAAACCAAAAATTTTTCGGGTTCAAATATAAATTCGTTGCGTTTTCAAGAGGTTAAGTTAGGATTTATTTGGCATAGAATAGATACAACTGCCAAGGTAGGTGTATCCGTATCAATATTGCGTGGACAACATTTATTTTATATAAGAGCCAAAGAAGGTTCGTCATTATATACAAATACAGATGGCACCGAATTAGTTTTTAATTCAAATTTTATAATGGCTATGAGCGATACTACTAAATATAAGAACCCGTTTATATTTGCTGGAATTGGAGCTAGTGCAGATATTTTTTTTGAAACACCCTATAAAGGAAAGTTAGGAAAAGGAAGTGTGCTGACTGTAAATGCTAATAATATTGGCTTCTTACATTGGAATGATAATAGTGTACAATATAGTAGTGATTCTACTTTTACTTTTGATGGGTATCATGTAGATAATTTATTAGATATTAAAGACTCTACATTAGCAGCAATCAATCAAGATACGATTATTAGAAAAACAACAAATGCACATAAGGAATCTTTTAATGTGAATATTCCTACCAATTTATTAATCATAAATAAAATTTTGTTTACTGATAAATTTGCATTGAGCGTTGGGTTCCGTTATCTGTTCAATTCTAATTTTAAACCATATTTTTTTACTGATGCTGAATATCAGTTGTTTAAAAACTTTACAGGCTCATTACATTTAGCTTATGGTGGTTATGCACGTTTAAATGTGGGATTAGCATTTACTTACTCCACACCAGGTTGGTATTTTAGATTAGGAAGTAATAGTTTACAAGGATATATTTCACCAAAAAACACTTATGGGCAAGGAGCGTTTATTAGTGTGGCTAAGAAATTTAAAAGATAAACATGAAACGCATTAGTTTAATTATATTAATAAATCTTTGTGTTGTGCTAAAGGCACAGCCTCCTGCAAAATTCTTTTGTCGATATGGCGGCTCTGGATATGATGTTGCTTATGGCGTCATTCAGACTTTTGATGGCGGCTATGCAGTTGTAGGTTCAACAAGTAGTTTTGGACAAGGTAATACAGATATGTATTTAATGAAACTAGATAGTTTAGGGAATCGAAAATATGATAAAGCGTATGGTGGAGTAAGTAATGAAACTGCAAAAGGAGTTATTCAATTAATCGATTCTAATTTGGTAATGGCAGGATATACAAGTTCAAGTGGAGTAGGAGGATACGATGTTTATTTGGTTAAAACAGATAAGAATGGAAATTTAATTTGGCAAAAAACAATTGGCGGGGCTGATTGGGATTTTGCGAATAGTATTAAACAAACTTCTGATGGTGGTTTTATTATTTGTGGTACAACATATAGTTTTGGCTATGGCAATGCTGATGGTTATGTAGTTAAAACTGATATAGATGGAAATGTGCAATGGTCAAAAACCTTTGGAGCACAAAAAGATGATGAATTTAAATCTGTTATCCAAACTTCCAGCGGAAGTTATGTATTAACGGGTTATACGAAGAGTTATACTGACTCATTAGGTGATGGTTGGATTTTTCATTTAAACCAAACAGGCGATTCTATTTATTCAGTTACAGTTGGTGGAAGTTATTATGATTGTTTTAATAATGTAATTGAATTAAATAATGGGAATTTATATTACGCTGGCGAGAATAAAAGTTACAAAAATGGAGTAAATAGTGTAAACTGGCAGTATATGACGAATAATGCTAATGTACAACAAATGAATAATTATATTGGTAATACGAATACTGAGCGTTATAATTCAAGTGCACAAGGCTTGAATGGCAATATAATAACAGTAGGATATAATCAATATATGGGTAATAATTCAGATGGAAATATTCATGTATATAATAATGGATTGTGGTATGTGGCATATTATCCATTTGGTATTGAAAAAACAGATGAGTTATTAGCTATTGCGCCAACTAAAGATAAAGGCTTTGTAACAGTTGGAAAATGTTTTGGTAATACATCTTTATTAGATGATATTTTATTTGCAAAGTTAGATAGTATGGGTAATTATGGTGCCAGCATTGTTGGCATTAACGAACAAAATCAAGAATTAAATTCAATTTTGATTTATCCAAATCCAACAAATGATTATGTGATAATTAATATCACAAGTTCTACTATAAGTGCTGAAAACTCTTATCAGTTAGTTGATATGAATGGGAAAGAAGTTTTATTTGGTTCTGTTACAAATCAAAAAGCGATGCTTGATTTAGAAAGTATTTCTTCTGGGTTATATTTTCTTAAAATATATAACAAGCAAACTTTATTACAATGCTCTAAAATATCAGTAATAAGATAAATCCATGTTGAGTCGCCTTATTTCTGATAACACAACATCTTATACTAAACATATTGGAATTATATTTTTAGCGGTAGTTTTAGTAAATATAATATTTAGGATGTTTTACCTAGAGTATTCATCTTATTGGTATGATGAAATTATAAGTATAAAAGCAGCTTCCGAAGATTTCGGACACATAAAACATGTATCGGAATGGGATAATAATCCACCATTTTATTATTACTGTTTAAGTGTGTGGATTAAAATTTGGAATGATTCCGAATTTGTGTCTAGGCTATTAAGCGTATTATTTATAGCTTTTGGAGGCGGTGTTTTATTTTTATTTGCTAACCAACATTTCAATAAAATAACAGCTATTATAGCCTCGTTATTTTACCTATCAAATAATTTTATTTATAACTATTCACACGAGACAAGAGCCTATGCTTTAGTAGTTTTATTAGCACTCTTGTCGTCTTATTTGTTTTTTAAATTAAAGAATGATTTAACTTGGAAAAATACAGTATTACTCGGTTTATGCAACTTCTTTCTAATTTATACGCATTATATTGTTGGTTTAGTATTAGTTTTTCAATGGCTATTTGTATTGATTTGGTTTTATAAACCTTTTATTAAAAAATATTTAATTAGCACATTGCTCGTAATTGTTTTAGTCTTATTAAGATTTTCTAAAAAACAATGGTTATTAATTGTAGGGTTTAATAAACCTGAAAGTAAGTTTTGGCTACAAAAATCTGATCTTGATTTATTATATAAAACCTTGTCGGAGTTCTTTTTTCAATCTTATTTTATCCTTCCTTTTATTCTAGTTATTACTTTTGGAATTATTTTATTTTTTAAGTTGAAAAATCAAGAAAAATGGCAAGTTTATTTATATTCATTATTGCTTGGGATTGGTTCAATTGTAATTTTGTATTTTGTGGGTAAACGCGTATCTATTTTTTTAGATAGGTATTTAATTTTTTGTTTACCATTTGTTTTCCTACTTATAGCAGCTACCATTTCTTTGTTTCGTTACAAAATAGTGGTGATAATTTTGGCAGTTGTTTTTTCAATTTATTCGATGTTTCATATTGATTTTAAAGCTGAAAAATCAATGAATTATCGTGAGGCTGTTACTTATATTAAATCAAATACAACAACAGCTGATCTAATTATTGTAAAAACAAAAGATATGCAACCTTTATTTTCATATTACTATGAGAAAGATTATTTGAAAGAAAAGCGGAAACAATTGCAACAAAAAAACATTGTGTTTTGTAATGCTTGGGAAGATTTAAGTGTAAATATAGGTGATTTTAAAAGGGTGATAGTTGTTGATTCTTTTTATGAATTAAATCCATCTGAACATGATTTTGTAAAACAATTAAGTGTCTCTAATAAATTAATTTCTACAAATTCAAAATATAAAGGAATAAGAATAACCGAATACCATAAAGTAGATTAATACCAGATAAATCAAGTCTATCCAATTTGCATTAATTCAAGAAATTTACTAAGAGCTTTTCGTTTTTCATTATCAAAGTGATATGATATTTTATGGTTTAGATAATCAAATGAGTCTGTTGTTCCTAGTATTGTATTTGGATATTCAATAACCGCCTCTCGTATATGTTCAATACCGTATTTTAAACTTGTATTAAACTGAGTAATAAATTCGTTTTCTAATTTATGATTGCTCACCCAGCAAGCAAATACAAAAGGTAAGCCAGTAAAACGATACCATTCTTCTGCTAAATCATATTGGTAAGGATATTTGCTTAAACCAAACGTTCTATCTCCGATAATCACAGCGCCAGTAGTACCTTTAATTTGATTTTCAAAACCCTGTGAAGCAGGAATAAATTGTATATTCTTTTTCCAAAAATGTTTATTTAACACTTGAACTAAAGTAATAGAAGTTTTGGATTGATAATCCAAAAGAATATGAGTTAATTCATTGAGTGGTTTTTCAGAAAATAGTTTAACACTATCTACTTTTTTCTCTGCACCTATACAAAAATCAGTTATAATATGATAATTCTGTAATTCAGGTAAAATAGCTACAGGAACAACGCCTATATCTACTTCTTTGTTTTTTAATTTTTGGGCACACACACTCGGAATGTCCAATTCTATTTTATGCTTCCACTTTAAAGGACAGTGCTTAAGCCCATATAAAAAAGGCGTAGTGTTGTAATAATTTACAATAGAAATAGAATACGACATAGTGTTTAGGGTGCTGGATGATACCTGAAAATTATTTTAAAGCATCTATAAGTTTTTCAGCTAATTCTACACCAATACGTTCTTGTGCTTCATTAGTGGCCGCTCCAATATGCGGTGTTAAAGAAATATTTGGATGTTTTAAAATGGCTTGATTTGGTGTTGGTTCATTTTCAAACACATCTAAAGCGGCATGAGCAATTTTTCCAGTATTTAGGCCTTCTATTAATGCTTTTTCATCAATAACACCACCACGTGAAGCATTTACTAATATTACGCCTTTTTTCATTTGATTAATTTCTTTTTCTGTAATTACATTGCCTCCTGGAACGTGTAAAGAAATAATATCGGAATTAGAAATTAATTCATCTAAACTTACTGTGTTAATTTTTACTTCTAATCCATTTGCGCCATGTATATCTATTTTTAATGTGGCATCTTTCACAAATGGATCATAAGCCAACACCTTCATACCACAGCCTAAGGCTATTTTAGCAGTGTATTGACCAATCCTACCAAAGCCAATAATACCAATTGTTTTATCACGTAGTTCAACTCCTTTAGCATAACTCTTTTTAAGCTCTTCAAATTTTGTATCTCCATTAATAGGCATTTGTCGGTTACTATCATATACAAATCGAACGACATTAAATAAGTGCGCAAAAACTAATTCGGCTACCGAATTACTTGAAGCGGCTGGCGTGTTTATTACTTGAATTCCTTTAGAACGGGCGTATTCTACATCAATATTATCCATACCAACACCACCACGGCCAATTACTTTTAAATTAGGGCAAGCATCAATCACATCTTTTCTTACTTTAGTTGCACTTCGAACAGTTAATGCAACATAATTTTTAGCATTTATCTCTTGAGCTAAATTTTCTTGAGCTACTTTCTCTGTTATTACAGTAAATCCAGCTCTTTCTAATAAGCTTTTCCCTACTGCATCTATGCCATCATTGGCTAAAATTAAACGACTCATAAGTTAATTTTTTATGGATTAAAATTATTTTAATTGATTAATAATATCTTCAATACTAACTCCATCAGCTTCAGCTTTATAATTACGAATAATACGATGGCGTAAAATGGCATTAGCAACTGCTTTTACATCTTCAATATCAGGACTATATTTACCATTAATAGCAGCATGGCATTTAGCACCAAGAATTAAAAATTGCGAATCTCTTTGACCTTCGCCCCATGATAAATATTTTTTTGTAACGTCGGCGCTAAATTCTGAGTTTAGACGTGTTTTGTTTACTAATTTCACAGCATATTCTAATACATTATCCGCTACGGGTATTTTGCGAATTACATCTTGAAAAAAAATAATTTCTTCGGCTGATATTATTTTATTTAGTTCTGTTTTTGTATCTGTAGTAGTTTGTTTTACTACTTGTAACTCTTCTGAAAAACTTGGATAATCGAGCCACACATTAAACATAAAGCGGTCGAGTTGAGCCTCAGGTAAAGGATATGTTCCTTCTTGTTCAATAGGATTTTGAGTTGCCAAAACAAAAAACGGATTACCTAATTCGTATCGTTTGCCGGCTGCTGTTACACTACGTTCTTGCATAGCTTCTAATAAGGCAGCTTGCGTTTTGGGAGGAGTACGATTAATTTCATCTGCTAATACAATATTTGCAAATAAAGGCCCTTTAATAAATTTAAAATTTCGTTGTTCATCTAATATTTCAGAACCAATAATATCACTAGGCATTAAATCAGGAGTAAACTGAATGCGATTAAATGACAAACCTAGTACATCAGAAATTGTATTTACTAATAAAGTTTTTGCTAAACCAGGTACACCCACTAATAAACAATGTCCTTTGCAAAAAATGGAGATTAATACATTTTTAATAGTATCCTGTTGTCCAACAATCACTTTTCCAATTTCGGTATTTAGTGCATTGTATTTTACTACAAAGGCATCTATCGCTTCTACATCATTCTTATAATTTATCATACACGTATAATAATTTGTTATTGGTTTATTGTCCAGTTGTATTCTAACGGACAAGTTTTAAATTCACCCTCTTCAATTTTAATGTAAGTAGATTTTGATTTCTTACTAATCCAATTTTTTATTAATGTTTTATTTCTATTAAAAATAGCCATATTTAATATTTTAGTATAATCATCAGTTAGGTTGGCTTTGTGAGGTTCTGTTCTAGATTTTAAATAAACAATTCTCCAACATGGTTTTGCATCAACAACATGTTGAATAATAGGACTAACGTCGCCCACTTTCATTTGATTTTCAAGCATGAAAACAAGATTCTGATCCATTTCACCTAGTTCACTTAATTCCCATTTTGTCGTATTGTTGCCAGGATTTACAATAATTCCTCCATTTTGTTTGGTGTCTTTATCTGTGCTGTATTTTAGTGCAGCATTTGCAAATGAAATATCTCCTTTCATTATAATATTTCTTATACTATCAAGGCGTTCTTTTGCTGCTAATACTTCAAGCTGAGATACTTTAGGTGCCATTAATATATGTCTTACTTCTACGCTTTCTCCTTTTCTTCCAATTGATTGAATAAAATGAAAGCCGTAGGTTGTTTCAAATATTTCAGAAACCTCTCCAGGTTTTAAACGATAGGCTACTGCTTCAAATTCAGGAACCATTTGTCCTCTCATAAATTGGTAATAACCTCCATTTTTTGCTGAACTAGGGTCTTCGCTATATAATGCTGCTAAAACGCTCATGCTTTCGCCGTTTAATACGCGTTGTCTGTATTTATCAAGTTGTTCTCTTACAGCCATTTTTGCTTCATCGCTTATTGGTGGTTGCATAACAATGTGGCCTATCTCTAGTTCAGAATTTATTAATGGTAAACTATCAATAGGTAAGGTGTTATAAAATTCTTTTACTTCGCTTGGAGTAAGTTTAGTATCACCGGTAACCTTTTGTTGCATTTTTTGAGCCATAAGCTGATTTTTCACATCATCTCTTAATTCTTCTTTAAATACACTGATACGTTTTCCATAAAAAGCTTCAAATTTTTCCTCACTTCCTAACATTCCTACATAGTATTGAATACGTCGATTTAATTCCCCATCAACTTCTTGATCTGAAACAGTAATACTATCTCTATCAGCTTGTGATAATAATAATTTTTGAAATAATAAATCTTCAAATACCTTACAACGTGCATTTGCACCAAGATCTTGTTTCTCGTTTTGTTGTAGTAAACTAGTTTCAATTTCTGAGAGCAATAATGGGTTTTTTCCAACTACTGATACAACCTTGTCTAATAAAATAGGTTGTGCCTGAATTTTTGTAATGATTATAATTATGGTGAAAAATAGTTTTAACTTCATTGTACTAAATTAGTTATAAATTTCTAATTGTTTGTTAGCTTGTGCCTTCTCAAAAAAATCTTTTCTTACTGCGTCTATTAATTGAACTTTCCGTTGATTAATGAGCATATTTTTAATGTTGGTTTTCTCAAAATTAAGTGGAGATAAACTATTTTTAGATTTAACATCATAAATTCTTAAAAAATAAAAACTGGTTTCGTCTGTAAATTCAAATGTTTTTCCAGCTTTAATGTCGTATTCAGCAACTTCTTTTAATTGATTTATTTCTTTTTTTAGTTCATCAAATAGTAACCATGCACCCTCATCATTCATATAATAATTGTTGGCATATTGAATGCACATATCTTTTAGTAGCCCCATGTCTTTTTCATCTGTTGAATAACATAGTTTCTTAAATTTATCTATGTTTGGAATATTTATAGGTGTTTTTATATATAAAACTTTTACTATATTATTTCTAAGTAAAAAGTTTTGTGAATGGTTATTATAATATTCCTCTATTTCTACATCAGTAATAATGGTATCGAGTTTTTCATTAATAAGTTTTTTTTGAAATGCATGAGTTAATAGTTCTTTTTTGTAATTCTCAATAATTTTTTCAAAGTTTTGTTCTTCCTCTGTTAAATATCTTAGAGCTTCTTGATAAAATACTTCATTATAAGCCCATTTATTAATATATGTTTTAATATAAGCTATACTATCGCTTATACTAATGCCTCTTGGTAATATATTTCTTAGTTGATCTTCATACAATACGCTATTATTAACTTTTGCAATTATTTTACTATGATCTTGTTTATCTGTTGTGGCACTATCACATGCAAATATGAAAATAGTTAAAAAGCTATATAGAAGATACCTATTTATGTTTTTAGAATATTTCATGAAATTATTATAAAAAAAGGCTGTATGGTATTACAGCCTTTTTTTATTGAGTTGTTTACCTATTTTACAGTGTTTAAAACGTCTTCGTTTACTTTAACCGTATATTTGTTTTTGAGATACGATAACCATTCTTTTTCTAG
>JADLER010000063.1 GCA_020846025.1 Bacteroidia bacterium
AAAAGAAAATACCATACAATGATTTCACATTGGATTTTTGCAAGAAGAAGGCAATAGAAATATTTACGAGTAAACTAAATAACATCGTTTTGCAGTGCGGTGGTAAAATTTAATTTGCTTATAACGTTTTCGCGCTTTGCCTTCGGCGGTAATTGAAACAATGTCAACCGAATGCTATTAACAAAGATAACTGTTTTTGGCATTTGCAAAGCAAAATAAATTTCTTTCCCAAAGGGACAAATTTTGCAAATGCTTATACTTCCTTACCGCTGAGGCAAAGCGTGTGTTATAACTTGTGCGCCCTACACAGATTGAAAAAACAACTAACAGAAACAAACTATTACTAATAAATGATTCATGTGTCTAACCGAAACACAATGCCACCTTTTAGCAATTTGGAAAATTGCCAGAGCGTGGGAGAACTATACAAGCTTTTTTGCAAAATTAGGATTGCAGGGTAGAATTGAGGGTTTTGCAAATGGGCTTGGATAGTTTGTGGGGATGTCCTGAATTAAATAGACGACAAGAACGAACGAGTAGATTACAAGAACAGAGAACACAGCGACAAGTTCACACGAATAGACAGCAAGAACACAAGATGCAGTCTGAATTATTGGCAGATAGATTTGAAAAACAAACTGAAAACACAGGTCTGCAAAAAAATAGATGACGAGTACAAGCGAATAGATTGTTAAAATATACAACACGATTGTTAATTTTGTTAAACATGTTTGAATTATAATCAACGATGTTGCAAGTTCACACGATTAGATAACGATTATACAAATTATAGTCTGCCATATATGCAAAAAGCATGAGATTTATATAAAATATTTTGTTGTTTGAATGAAATTGGTTTGAAGTTCAGTTAAAGTGCTTTGGGTTTTATGCGTTAGGGATTGCAACGTAAAGCCCACAGTGGAGTGATAACGGAACGAGGACTTGAAGTGAAAAGCCCGACTGCAAATTTTTATGAAAATTTGCAGGAACGCCCCGCTTAATTAAAATAAATTGGTAAAGAACTAAGTTCAAAAACTACGACATAAAAAAAATCCAACTTGTCAAGTTGGATTTTTCAGTCGCCAGGCTCAATGACTAAAATGCGATTTGATTTGTAACAAATCTACTGAGCTGACTTTTTAGGAATGACTCTTGTAAACTTGATAGCGTTTGCGGCTATGTATTGTTGGCTTTTGCTCCCATACAAACTTTTGATATATGCTTTAGTTTGTTTTACCAAATCCAACAATCCTGTATCTTTAGCATAAAAGAAAAGGTTCCGTTGAATACGAGCATTTTTTAAATTAGCATAGCTTGTATTCGCTGCATTATTTATGTTAGATAAATTGGTTAATTGAGTTTGTAGTGTCGCTACTTTAAAAGGAACCTCGTTTGGATTATAAGCAGGAACACTTTGAAGAATTAAAATTATTTTTTGAAAGTGTTGTAACTGATTATCGTAACTTTGTTGCGAAGTTGAAATTGTTTTAGTTTCAATAGGGTCAGTAGGAGCAACCACTTTTTCAGCTGGTGTTGTATCTACGATTCCTGAATCTGCTTTAGTTAATTTAGATCCAGAAGTACGAAACTTATTTACTTGAAAAGCTAAGTCATCAATAGTTTGCTGAGTTGCACCTGTACTTTGTAAAGCACCAAGAAGCTGAGTAACTTCTTTACGAAGTGGGTCGAAAGCAAGTTCACGAGCATTGGTTGCATTTTTCCAAGTTGTGAAGTTATTATTGACATCGGATAATTTAGTATTAGCATTTGTGTAAAGTGTTGCTAATGCTGTAGCTTTTATTGCATTATTACTTGGATTATAATTAGCACCAAAGGTTGCAATTAGTTGGTTTAATCTTAACAGGTTAGCTACATTTTTAGCGTGTCCTGTTTCATAATAGTTTGACATGATTTCTAATATTTAAAAGTTAAATTATTTTATCGATGTTCTGCTTTACTTTAAGAAAACGAGCAAGGAAGAGAAAGAGTTCGGGAGTTTAACATGTTTTAGGTGGCATATATTTTTTGTTTATTGTTTTGGAATAACGAAGTATTATACCAATTAGTACAAGACGATTCTAAAGTTTTGTTAAAACGAGAATGTGGTTTTGTAAGTGGTCGGTTTTGGAATATAACTGACTAACCTCACCCCAACCCTCTCCTATAAGGAGAGGGAGAAAAAGATGCCATGCTGCCGCAGGCTTGTGCCGTGTGTGAGCGGAGCGAGTGGCACAGAAAACACAAGGGTTGTTGCGATAGCAATAACTTTTGTGACCTAATTGTAAAGTGAAAGTGGATAAATAAAATGCCGTGATTTTATGAACGCATTTTGTTTATTGACTGAAACGACTATTATTTAAGAATAACAATTTTATCTGTTTTAATATTTTTATCTCCTATTAAGATATGATAAAAATAAACACCATTAGTTAAGTTTTCGGTTGTTATAGATAAGTTGTTTGAGCATGCTTCTTTTAATAATAAAGGGTTTCCAATGGCATCGTATAACTCTACTTTTCTTTTTTTTGTAGCATTAGAAAATTGAATATTTATTATCTCATTTGCAGGATTGGGATATATATTAATATTAAATACAGAAGAATGATATTCCGTTAAGTCTGTTGTGAGGCAATTAAAATGTAATTGCCAAGGAAACATAATTGATGGTGCGGGTAAGTTGTAATAATAACAGGAATCACCTATGGTTAAAATATGATCATAGGTTGTTGCTATATTTGTAAAAGACACAATGTTAAAATTGTCATAAATATGAGTTTGATTATTATATACATATCCCTGCACAGAACCGTAGGTGTTCCCGTTTAGAGAATCTCCCATAAACCTTAATGTATCACCAGGACACAAGTTGTAAAGTGATTGATAGTTTGTGCCAATTTTGACAGGATATACAACTGCCTTACAATTGAGTTGAAACTTAGTAATAATAATGGATATATATAGAAGCTTTCTCACTTTTTAATTACTTTTTGAATTTTAATCAATTGCTCATCTTTATAAAGATTCAAAAGATAAATGCCGCTTTCTAGAAAGGAAATATCTAACTGAGATTTATATTCGGTAACTAAAACATCTTTACCTATGATATCTATTATTCTGATATTTATTTTTTCTTCTGTTTTGATATTTGTAAAATTTAAAATATCATTTGTAGGATTTGGATAAACACCTATACTACCTCCATTATTTAACTCACTTACTCCAACCGTTGATTGGTCAATTAATGATACATCATCAATGTAATAATAACTTACACCTTCTCTACCAGGGATTAAATTAGTTGAATTAGTATTGAGCGTATCTGTATTGTAATTTGTTGTAAAGTTTCCTATCGTAATATACTGCTCACCACCATTAGCGGTAAAACATCCTTGTATTTGTGTCCATTGAGTTGTATCAGATATAAAACCACCTGAATGAACAACTTGGGGAATAGCATTAATTTCATAAATATTAGTTGTAGACAATAAATTATTTGTGAATAAAGCGCCTATACTTTTGATAGCATATGTAAAACGGTCAGCTCTATTCACATAAAAACTTAAACAATAAACTTTACCAGCATCAAGTGGTTGAAAGAGGTGTTGATATATGTATTCTTTATCATAACCGCCTTTTGCATATGGAACTAATCCTATATATGCACTACCACTTTTGGAGTAATTATTCCCAAAATAGCTGTACGGTACACTAAAACCTCCAGGGTTACAAAAAGAATTGAAATAATCAGGAGATTGATAACCGTACCAACTTTTAACTACATGCGGGGCTACAGTATAATAATAATTATCAAACCCTCCCCCGCCACAGTCTATGCTATCAAAAATCTCAAAATCTCCATTCTGAATTAAATTTTGCCCAAATGTACTTTTAAATAAAAGCAAGCAAACCATTAGTTTGCTTGCTTTTAAATATTTATTTAATAATAACAATTTTATCAGTTTTAATAGTTTTCTCTCCTACTAAGATACTATAAAAATAAATACCATTGTTTAAGTTTTGCTCATTCATTTGCAATATTCCCTTAGTGTCATATAACTTATACGAACCTAAAACTTTTCCCGTAATATCATAAAGATTAACCTTTGCATTACTATACCCTCCTAAATCATAGTCTAATATCATAGAGCCGTTATTAGGGTTTGGATATAAATAGAAGTTTGTTTTTTGCCCTTCGACTCCACTCAAGGACTCAGTTTTTTTTCTTCTACTTGCACTGGCTTCTTGTTCACAATTGTCTGTATAATTAACTACCGTATTTTGTAGTACATTAACCAAGTTTCGACATTGCACGACATAGTATCCTTTTTCGATACACTCTGACGCCATACTAAATAAATCAGATATATCGGTTGAACTAAAACTATAAGCATGATTTTGCATATATTTTAAAACAAGTTCATTGGCTTTTTGATGTTTGTATTCAACCGTATTAGATGGATTAATAGCTGTGTTTATTGCTAAAGCGTTAGTCGTATCATAATTAGCAATAGCTTGTTGTACTTCTGTCAACTTGTCAATAGCTGTATTTTGTTGGGATTCAAAAAAATCATCTAAGCTTGTGCCACTAACGGCGTGTATGCTGTCTTCCTCTAATAATTTAAAAACGGATTGTTGATTGATGTAAATCATTTCTTCTGGAAAAATCTCATAAGCATCTTCATCCTGTGTTGCTAATAATGTATATAACATTAATGTGTCTGTTTCCTGAGCCATTTTTGAAGAATTACCATTATTAGTTAATGAATTACTATCACCATTCATTAAACGTTGGGCAGAACCTGAATTACAAGTGTAGGATGTTCCTGTTGTTACATTTATTCCAGTTAATGTTGTTGAATAAGCGGCAGAACCTCCTTGCGAAAAATTTAGAGTTGGCTGAGTCGTAGCACCAGCTAGTAAATATAATTTAGATGTCACATTTACACTTGGGCTACTAACAGCATTTGTCTGCTGAGTAATATTAGTCCAGGTATTTGCGCTCAAATTTGCTGTCCCAGTAAAAGTTAATGCTCCTTGTGGCCCCATTACTCCAATAGTTCTAATTTCTAAGCCTGTATAACTGTTACTCATGTTATTTACTTTCCAACTGCTATTTGTACACGTTTGCTGAAACACAAAGCATCTGCCTAATGCCGTGGCACTATTACATTCTACTTTGGTATTGATGCTATTGGTTGCATAAACTCCATTAACAGCTAAGGCCGTTGTAGTTGTAGTTGGCACACTACCGTTTTGAGTAAATGAATTGCCTTTAACACTTGCATATTGACAACTGGTTAAAGCAACACCTGTACGCTGTTGTGTTGCTTGATAATTAAGAGTTTTAGCTACCCCTTCAACATTAATGGTGTTAGCTTTTATTAATAAACCACTCAATACACCGTTTGATACTACCCCACGGTAAACGTTTATTAATCGGTTATTATAAATATAGGCTTGGTCGGTTGGGATATTTTGCCCGCCAGCTTGATCAATTTGTATGGCTTGCATACAGTATCCAGTACTTAATGGTGCAGCTATATCATTACCTTGTACTATTACAGTTCCTGAAATGGTAGGATTAATAGAATGGCTATCATAAATACCAGTACTATGGTTACGAATATAATTATAACTTAAATCGGCTTTTGTACCAAGTGCAGACGACCAAACGGCGTTTTGTCCTGTGTAGTAGTAATATGTATTAGGATTGATAACAAACATAGGAGGAGAGCCTGCCGAAGTTGAAACAGGAATACTAGTTGTAGTAGTTGTAAAAACATTTCCTAAAACTGTAACATATCTATTATTTGTTGCTTTTACACCTCTATTACAATCTTCAAATAAATTTCCATCGGGATAAGGACTATTTGTGTTGGTTGGAATTGTTGGATTGGCTCCAACTACGCAGCTGTTGTAATTAGCAGTGGTTGTTTGTGTGATGGCTATTGCAATGCCAATTTCATCTGGACCTTGCGCAGGAGGATTACCCAAAGGGGAAGGGTCTAATGATTTTATACTACCAGTTATGTTTTTAAAATAGTTGTTATACACTTGAGTGTAAACTTCTGTGCCATTTATACCAAAATCAAGGTTATTAAACGTGTTAGTTAACGTGTTGCTATTTCTGCTACCAATGTTGACTGAATTTATATATCCTAAATTTGATAATTGGATACCAGTAAAACTACGCGGAAAGTTTACATAAGGAGCACTTGTGCCAGTTGACCCATTTGTGATTTGATTATAAGCATAAGTATAGGTAGAACTTGGTTTAAGAGTACTACCAGGCGATGTGGTACTAGTTGCTGTTGTAATTGAACTCGAAACCATACTAAATAAATAAGGGTTAGCGCCACTAGAAAAGCCTGGAGAATTTTTGATTTGAACGGAATTATAATTTTTATTTAAAGCGCTTCCTGTTAATGAAAGTGTACCAGAAGGAATAGATGGGTTCAATGAAATTCCATTAAAATCTTGTACAATGCCATTATACATATCTTCAAATGATGAGTTAGTTGAAATTAAATTTCCACTATAATAATTCATATCATTTAATAGATAAATTCCATCCCATAATTCAGAACAACTATATAATTTACAATTGGTGAGTGTTAATGTTTTGTTTGGATACACTCTTAACGAAGCTCCCGGAGCCATTCTAAAAGTATAACCAGTATAAGAAGTATTACCTGTAAAAGTAACAACACCTTGAACGTATATAATAGCTGTAGATGTAGTATAAGTCCCCGCAGTAGAGGACACAGAACTTGCAAAACTTGTTCCTAAAGTACTTGTGGCAGCGGTACAACATAATGTTGAAATTACAGGATTAACTACTATGCTTGTTGTTCCAGTACCGCAGCCAGTAATTGAGTAGTTACCGCTGACAGTATAAACTGTTGCTACGGTTGGAGTTACAACTAATGTTGACCCTGTAGATGAACTTGGATTCCAAGTATAAGTATTAGCACCACTTGCTGTCACAGTTGCCGATCCGCTACTGCACAATGCAACTGCCGTAGAACTTGCTGTAAGTGCTGGTACATATGGAATTACATTGACCGTCACAGTTTTAGTATTTGAACATCCTGATGCATTTTTTCCAGTGACCGTATATGTTGTTGTTACCGTAGGAGAAACACTTGTGCTAAATGAAACAGTTCCAGTACTCCAAGTATAGGTAGAAGCACCACCCGCTGTCAGTGTCGAATTTTGGCTACTACAAATCAAGGTTGGATTTGAAACTGCTGTGACAGTTGGTAAAGAAAGTACATTAACTGAAACAGTTTTCGTGCTTGTACAACCTGTAACAGTATTCGTTCCTGCGACCGTATAGGTTGTATTGCTATTTGGATAAACCGCAGTTGTAGAATAGCTAATTGAACCTGGCATCCAAAGGTAAGTGTTAGCACCTGAAACTGTTAGCGTCGATGGCTGGCCGCTACAAATGGTTGTGGGAGAAGCGGAAGCGGTTAAAGAGACTGAATTAACAGTAACCGTTACGCTTTTATTGCTACTACAACCTCCATTACTTCCCGTAACTGTATAAATCGTTGTGACTGAGGGAGAAACGGAAACTGACGAGCCAAATAAACCACCTGGATTCCAACTGTATGTCATTGCACCTGTTGCAGATAAAATTGCTGTGGTGCCTGCGCAAATAGTTGAATTGTTTACAGATATTGTTGGTGTTACATTTACTGTGACTGGAATAGTTTTTATAACAGAACAGCCTGACGTAGCGGTGACAGTATAAACGGTACTTGCTGACGGGGTTACAACAATAGAATTTGTTGACGCTCCTGTACTCCAAGAATAAGTTGTTGCCCCTGAAGCGGTAATTGTAGCTGTTTGGCCAATACAAAGACCAATTGGAGATGGTGTAATTGTTAGAGATGGGGCTGAACCTATTCTTCTGATAGATAAATTATCAATTAGTATTTGCCCAGTAAAGTTTAGGGCGTCAATTTGGACATGAGGTGCTGCAATTGAAGAAGTGTAAGTAAACGGAATAGTTATGTGCGTCCAAGTATTTAAATTAGCAGATGTTAAAGGGCTACTGACATCACATAATGTGGGAGCCGCGGCACTTGATACATTATTATTAAAACCTTGATTATGAAATAAGAAGTTTATTGTTGGAGAACCTGTAAATCCACCAGCAGGAACATTAATATCTGCCTCCAATTGATATGTACAGGGTAAAATAGGCTCAGAAAGTGTTATATTAAAGTATTCTCTAAGACCTGTTCCTACATAATAACGCATATACCTGTCTCCTAAATTTGAAATTGGCAAAGTACCAGAGCCTGCACTTCCAGTGCAATTATCAAAGCAATCGTTCGCGAAATCAAAAAGGCATAATTTATTTGAATTACGAGTAAATACATCATTCCATCCAGCTGTGCAGTATTGCGCTCCATCTGCCATTGATTTACCATCAGCGTAGTTAAATCTTACATCTAATTCTTCAGCGACAAGATTAAATTCATTTGCCCCAACGGTTCTCATTTCTGTTCCCTCTTCAAAATTCCCATTAATAGTAAGTTCATTGCTAGGAGAATTTACAAAAGTAGATCCTTTACTTACGTCAACTGTAAAAACTACATAATCCCCTCTTTGATGACCATCATAAAGATGAAAAGCAAATTGCGCTCTACCTATAAAGTTATCTCTAGGAACAAAAGTTATAATATTACGTGCAGCATTAATACTAAGTTGATTCGAATTATTTCCTCCATTACCGCAACCTCGTATATTATATAAGCCTTTCCATCCTGCGTGAGGTTCAAAAACCGTAATTGGGTCTCCTTCTGCATCAGTAAAATTTAAAGTTTGCGAGACATTTCCATTTGTTACAATGCCTGTAGATAAGTTTAATGTGATTGTGTTACCATTAACAGCAGTAATTGTTAAATCAGCCAAATTAGAAGCAGGAGTTGTATTCATATATCCTGTTCCAAAAAATGCAAAACTGGTCAAAAGAAATCCAGTATGATGGGGTGGTTCGTTGTTTAAAATTGACAAATTGGAATATGTACTTTTTATAGTATAGCCCATAGTTTGTAATAGCCTAACTTCTTGCAGAGTATATTCTCTTTTGAATTGATGTGTGTTTATACTACCATTCATAACATAATTTGGACAAAAACCAGGTGAAAGAAACCCTCTAAAAAACCATTCATCCATGTGACTTAATGAAGTACCTGGACTATAACTTGAGCGACTAATAATTGGGTTATTTTGTTTATTTGCCAGAGGAATATTTGATTGCCATATTCTATTAGTTGTTGCTGCATTTAAAGGTAAAGCAGGGTTAACACCATTATTTGCTGTAAAAGCGCTAATATCAAAAAGCTTATCTAAAGTAGTCCCGTTATTGTAAAATAAAAAATGCTCGTCAAACTTTGAAAACACATTATTTGCAAATCTTGAAGACAATGTTCCCGCATTATCAATGCCAAATGAAACAAATCCTAAGCCATGTGTAATTTCATGAAGCATTATAGAGAAAAAATCATATTCACAATTTGCAATCGTTGGTGTACAATAAGTATAATTGTATCCGAAATTTACATTTACTTGAGCTTCTTCACTGTTTATATTTGGTTTAATGCCTGTGGTAATATAGTCGTATAAGTAACCACCATAGTAACCTGGTGTTATAGTTGGAGTTGGCACATAAAATGCCGCAGGGAAAACAGGAGCTGCCGTAGCTAAGGGACCAGAACCTGTATAGGTTGAGACGTTGAAAATGATATCAATAGTAGGGTCTGTCGTGCCTATGTTTGAGGGAATGGCAATAACACTTTCTAAATAATTTATCACATCACAAACACAATTTCTTCTTGCAGCACCCAATGTGGCATCATCAAATCCCGCACCGGTCGCATTAATAATATCTTGATATATTATACGAAATTTACCATTGCCACAAATCATAAAAGAACCTGGTGGAATTACTGGCGGTAGAGTTTTTAGTAAAGCAGTATTACTACTACTTCTAACTGCCATAGTTGGATTTACTTCACAGAAAATATGAGTTGAATCTGTCTGTAAAGGAGTATACGGCAACTGAGCTATACTTGCCTTAAAAGCGATAATACACAGTATTAGTGCTAAAGAATATGACCATCTGTTTTTGTTTTTCATAATTGTATGTTTTATTTTTTAATTATATGTGATTGATAAGTGCTGCTGTTTTATACACGAAACTAGTATTTTTGGATTTGAAAATTGTAGCTGGTATTTATTAAATAATTATTCGAAGATATTTTAAAAACAAAAAACCATGCTGCCGCAGGCTTGCACCTTTGACTGAACGGACGTGAGATGTGCAAAGAGTGCGAAGCAAACCGATTTGTTGTGCGCGGCAATTTAGCTTATTTGATTTTTGCCTGCCTTTTTGCAAAAATAAATGGGCTAAATTATGGATAGAAAAAAACTGTTTGTCAGAAACAGCAGAATGAAAAATATAACATTGAATTTTCAAGTTGTCACAAATGTGGCAAATTAAAATTGTCTTTAGGTTAATAGTATGTAATTTATTTCGTGTCAAACGTTAATTTTCTGTGCGTCTAGTGGGCGCATTAGTTATAACGTAGCGGACGCTTTGCGAAGCTACGAAGAAAAACGGAGTTTTTCGTAGGAGTTTTGCAAAACGGCCTGTTGGGCGAAGCCCAGCGGGACGTGCAGCGTCCGCTACGTTGGGTCGAAAGCC
>JADLER010000064.1 GCA_020846025.1 Bacteroidia bacterium
GAACCCAGGACCCATACATTAAAAGTGTATTGCTCTACCAGCTGAGCTACGGAATCTTAAAGAACTTTCCCTTTCGGGGTTGCAAATATATAAACCAAATTGTAACTCACAAAACTTTTTTCAACTTTTTTTTAATTTATTTACATCGCTTGATTTTACAAGCTTTTACCTTTATTTTTAACTCAATTATGAGTGTTATTTTACAAATAAATTTATTAAAAGGATTGAACAATCTCTCATTTGGTGCTACAACACTAGATGCTGAAACCATTTTTGGGAAACCTGAAGAGGTACAAACCTTAGATGATCCCATACTAGAAATATCAAGCACTGTTTACCATTACTGGGACAAAGGTTTTTCATTATTCTTTGATAATAAAAACGCTAAAAAATTTAGTAGTGTAGAAATAGATAATGATGAAACTTTATTGTTTTCAAAAAAGATATTTGATTTAAAGGAACAAGAACTAATAGATTTAATGAAACAACATCAGTTTACCTTATCAGACTCTGAAATACAAGAATGGGGCGAGAAACGATTAAGCTTTGATGAAGCAGGACTTGATTGTTATTTTGAACATCAACAACTTTCATCCATTAATTTTGGAGTGGTAGATGAGTATAACAATTTTGAATTTTTACCTAATTAAACCGTATCTTTGCTCCTCAAATTAACAAACAGAATTTAACTTTTAAACTTATAAAATTTATGCCTGGAACAGAATTATTTGGCGCCGAAGAGCGTAAAGAAATTGAAGATGTATTGTCAACTGGAGTTCTTTTTCGATATAACCATGATGCACTTCGAAATAATCATTGGAAAGCTAAAGATTTTGAAGCAGAAGTAAGAAAAATAACAGGTGCTAAGTTTGCTCATGCTATGAGTAGTGGAAGTACTGCGGTTGCCACTGCTTTAGCTGCTTCTGGAATTGGCGCAGGTGATGAGGTCATTGTCCCACCTTTTACTTTTATGGCAACTATAGAAGCCGTTTTATTTGTTGGAGCTTTACCTGTATTTGCCGAAATAGACGAAACCCTTTGTTTAAGTGCTGATGGTATAAAAAAAGCCATAACTCCTAAAACCAAAGGTGTTTGCTTAGTACACATGTGTGGTGGTATGGCCGACATGGATAGCATTATGAAGGTAATTAATGAACATCAACTTATTTTAGTTGAAGATGCTGGACAAGCCTTTGCGGCTTCATACAAAGGAACTTATACAGGTTTGTTTGGTAAAGCCGGAAGTTATTCATTTGATTTTTTTAAAATAGCAACAGCTGGTGAAGGTGGCGTGTTGGTTACCAATGACGAAGAAACTTATAAAAAGGCAGATGTTTATAGTGATCACGGACACAATCATATTGGCGCATTACGCGGCATGGAAGAACATCCTTACTTAGGGTTTAATTATCGCATCTCCGAATTACACGCTGCTGTTGGTGTAGCTCAAACAAGAAGAGTTCCAGCTATTAAAGAACAAAACCGAAAAAATAAAGCTTACATGCAATCTTTATTAGCTAAAACCGAAGGTATTTCGTTTTCTAAATTAGCAGACCCGGATGGTGACTCGGCGACATTTTTAAATATCATGTTACCTAACACCGATATTGCACAACAAGTAGTAGATGATATGAAGGCTAATGGTGTAGCAGGTTTCGATTATTGGTTTAAAAATATGTATCACTTTATTAATCAATGGGACCATATTAAAGAATTAAAAGCGGTATCTAAATTACCGATTCATATTTTAGGCGCTCCACAAGATTATAAAAAATTACAACTTCCAAAAACACAAGAAACCATTGGTCGTTTAATCTCATTTGGTGTAAAATATAAGTGGACAGAAGATGATATGAAACAATTAGCTTCTAAAATTTCGGAAAGTGTCAATAAAGTGATGCAGTTAGTTAAAGCATAAGAAATATGTTACATAAAAATTTTAAAAATATTGATAAAGTAACCTTTGGTCGTGGTTGTTTTGCTCAATTAGAGGAAACTGTTGAACCAGTTCGCAAACTGAATAATCAATATTTTGTTTACATCGTAGATAATTATTTTAAAGGAAAATCTTTATCAAATCGTCTTCAAAATAAACCAGAAGATTTAATTTATTATATAGATGTAGATCCACACGAACCAACAACTGAACAAATTGATACATTGCGTGATGAGATTTTAGCAAGTAAAGGATTACCAAGTGGTGTGATAGGAATAGGAGGAGGAAGTATTATGGATATTGCTAAAGCCTTATCATTAATGCTTACCAATGAGGGTTCTTCTACTTTGTATCAAGGATTAAATTTAATAAAAAAAGAAGGCGTTTATCACTTAGGTGTGCCTACTATTTCTGGAACTGGTGCCGAAGTATCTATGACAGCAGTTTTAACAGGTCCCCAAAAAAAACTGGGTTTAAAATGCGATTGGACACCTTTTAATCAACTATTACTTGATCCAGAACTAATAGCTTCTGTGCCAACTGATTGGTGGTTTTATACGGGAATGGACACTTATATTCATAGTATTGAAGCAGAAAATGGAATGTATAACAATGCGTTTAGTTTAGCATTTGGAGAACAATCTTTGCAACTGTGTCGTGAGGTTTATCTTGGCGATAAGGCAGGTAGAAGTGCTGAAAATGATGATAAATTAATGGTAGCATCGTATATGGGCGGCTTAAGTTTATCGTATAGCGAAGTAGGTGTTTGTCATGCCTTAAGTTATGGCTTATCCAAAATTTTAGAGTATCGCCACTGTTATGCTAACTGTGTAGCTTTTCAACATCTTGGTGATATTTATAAAAAGGGACATGGTGAGTTTATGGATATGATTAAAAAACATAACATTATTCTTCCCCAAAATTTAAGTAAAGATTGGAGTGAAGAAACCATTACAGCTATGGCTCAGGTATCTTACAACTTAACCCACATGTGGAATCATGCTTTTGGATTAGATTGGAAATCAAAAATTGATTTAGAGTATATGAAAGATTTATTTAGAAGAATGTAATCATTTTTCTGAACAAAATATGTAATTATTGTGCAATGGCTTCTTTAAAACCAACCGCACTCATACAAAACCAGCCTACTACTTTTATTTTATCATTAGTTTGATTAGTGATGTTAGTTTTTATGTTCTCTGGGCTGGTAGCAAATAAACCAGAGTTAGTAGTTTGTGTTTGAATTTGAGTTAAAAAATTAAATGTAATTAAATCAATAGAATGAATTTCAACTCGACAGATATCATTTTGATTATATAGTTCTCCAAATGGGGTGATGCCACTCGCAATTGGATAGATAAAAGGGAAACCATCAGCTCCTTGTCCATAGGCTCCATCAGCAGCAATATTAATGTCAATGCCTTTATTAAAGAAAATGCCATTGCGATATGATTTTATCCAGTAGTAATCTACGGTGTCTCCAGGGATATCAAACCCTAAAAAAGAGAACTCATAACCTGGTTTTGCATTACTTAATCCGCCACCTTCTTTATATTCGCAAATTAAACTATCTACTTGTGTGGTACGATGTAAAGTTGATATTGAATTAAATTCGGTGCCTTTATAATTAACTACTAATTTGTATTGATGTCCTACTCTGCCTAAGGTGTCACCTGCTATTGGCGTGTAAATGTATTCACCATTATTATTATCTGTAAATGTGAAAGTTGTTGAACTCGTTAAATCAATGATACTTACACTTGCTCCTGTAATTACTGGATTACTTTTTTGACTAAAATAGTCGTCAGTGTAAGTGAGTTTTATTTTTTGTGGTGTTCGTAAATCATTCACAAAAGCATCAATTGTTATCATTGGCTCGCCTTTATCAAGTTTAACTTGTACTACATCTTCGCACGATGGTGTAATTATAACAATAACTATTAATGAGATATAATTTATAAGTTTTTTCATGTTACTATTAAAATTTAAAATTATACGTTAAGGCAGGAATTATTGTACCAACTACCGAGTAGCGAACGGCCTCTGTTTGCACTGGTAAGTCTGGATTGTTTCTAAAATAAATAGAAAAAGCATTTCTACGATTATAAACGTTATATACACTCAATACTAGATCGTGTTTACGCCCTTTTTTATTATCTGGTGATAAGTGGTATGTAACTCCAATATCGGCACGGTGATATGCGGTGTTGCGGTAATTATTACGTTTGTTGTCAGTGTTATAAGGAATAACATAACCTTGTATTTCAACTTTTGCAGTAGGAAAAGTAGCAGGTGTACCTGTTTGATATACAAAATTAGTAGAGAAACTCAACCGTTTATTTAAGTCATATATGAGTACTAGGTTTACATTATGTGTTCTATCATATTTAGATAAAAACCATTCATCATTACTGATGCCTCTAACTTGTCTTTCGGTGCGAGATAAGGTGTAGCTTACCCAGCCATTTAGTTTTCCTTTATTTTTCTTTACATATAACTCTAATCCGTAAGCACGTCCTTTACCTTGAATTAAATCAGCTTCAAGATATTCGTTTAATAATAGATTTGCATTATCTACATAGTCTAGCTGATTTTGTAAATCTTTATAATAAATTTCGGCTGATGTTTCAAACATATTTTCTTTAAAATTTCTGAAGTAACCCAAGGTTATTTGGTCTGCTATGAGTGGTCTAATATTATTGGTTACAGGAGTGTAGATATCTAATGGTGTAGAGGCAGCGGTATTTGATACAATATGTAGATATTGTGTCATACGATTATATCCTAATTTAATTGAACTTTGATCATTAATGGTATAATTAAGTGCTAATCTCGGTTCGGGCATGTTATACATTGCGATAGATTCCCCAGATGCTATTTTTTCTTCTTTCTCTAATGGTTTACTCTCATTAGGAATGGTATCGCGATAAGTGTACTTAGTACCTTTACCTAAGTAGTTAAAGAAAGACCAACGCAAACCATATTGTAATGAAAACCGATTGCTAAGCTTTTGTTCATTATCAATATAAAAGGCATATTCTGCACCATATTGGTTATCTAAGCTTATGTTTGAATTATCACCATTTTGAGTGCTTATAACTGCTTTTCCGGGTTTAAAAGTGTATAATATGCCTTGTAATCCAAATTTAATGGTGTTTTTACCGTTGAGGTAATATATAAAATCTGGTTTAATACTATAGTTTATAATATTAGAACTCCAGTTGAATTTTTGTCCAGTGCCATCGCTTTTAAATCCTAACTCATATTGATAATTGCTGTAAAAAGTAGTGAAGTTCATAAATAGTTTACTATTTACAATATGGTTCCATCGTAATGTTCCTGTAGTATTACCCCAGTTGAATCTAAATCCAGCACCAAATACATCTCGCCCAAGGTATCCGCTAGCAAACACAGTATTCTTATCATTAATTCGCCAATTTAATTTAGCAGTTAAATCATAAAAATAAAATTGTGCATCTTTTAAGCTAGGTTGTTTTTGTGCTAAAATTGGTTTTGCTAAAATATCTAAATAACTTCTTCGTCCTGCTACAATAAAAGATGCTTTTTCTTTGATGATTGGTGCTTCAATAGATAAACGACTAAATATAGAACCAATTCCGCCATTGACTTCCATTTTTTTATTATTCCCTTCTTTCATTCTAATATCTAATACCGATGAAGCTCTTCCGCCATATTGAGCAGGGATGCCTCCTTTAATTAGTTTGACATCCTTTACTGCATCTGGATTAAAAACAGAAAAGAATCCAAATAAATGAGATGAATTATAGACCGGAGCTTCATCCATTAAAATTAAATTTTGATCAATATTTCCGCCTCTTACATTAAATCCACTTGCGCCTTCGCCCACGGTAGTAACCCCAGGTAATAATTGAATACTTTTTACAATATCTACCTCTCCAAGTAAGGCGGGCATTTTTTGAACTTGCTTAATATCAAGTTTAGAAACACTCATTTCCATACTCTTTATGTTTTTATCTTCTCGATCGGAGGAGATAACAACTTCTTCTAGTTCTTTTCCTTCCTCAGCAAGTTCAATGTTAATGGTTACATTACCAGTAAGAGTTACAGGTTTGCTTATTGTTTTGTAGCCAATAAATGAAAATTGAAGTGTATCGTTTCCTTTGGGTAAGGTAAGCGAATAAAAGCCATAAGCATTTGTACTACTGCCTATTTGAGAATTTTTTTTAAATACAGTAACACCAATAAGCATCTCTCCATTTTTTGCATCTTTTACGTAGCCACTTATAGTTACTTTTTCTTGAGCTGTTAGATTAATAAAACATAAACTAAAGAAGAACAGATATACTTTTTTCATAGTTTCTAATTGAGGGTCGAAAATAGGAAACTTTTTAATAAAAATAAGTTTCCTTTGTAATTTTAGCTATAAACGTTCTTAAATTGTTTTTAGTGTATAAAAACTATATTTAACAGATTTTATAATAACGAGGGTGTAAAGCATTTACATGGGTGTGGATTGTTTTATATTAAAATAAAAGATTAAACCTAGATTATACGTTAGCAATTCTAATATGAACTAAAATCCCTAATGCACAATCTGGGTAAAATTAATAGTTAGCTTTTGTTGAAACGTTAGTATATTGCTATTTTTACATTTTGCAATTAAGTATTAACAGATGTTTACAAATAAACTTATTGTCTTTTTTTTAATTTGGGTATTAGTTTCCTGTAATGGGAAGGTTGATAAAAAAAATCTACAAAGTTTATTAGTTCAAAATATGGTGGAGGCAAATGGCTATCAGGTTCCAAAAGATAGTATGACTTTACCAGAGGTTACGATAATCGATAAAAGTAAACTAAATAAAGTAGCCGTTGGAAATCCTAAAGTACTCCCTATTAATTTGAATATTAAAAATGTAATTAATCCAAAGGTTGAAAAAGTAGGAAAAGCAAGAAGTATTTCTCTAGGTGAAGATACTTTCCTGTTACCCAAAAAACTACCTTCTATCAAACATTCTGTTTTAGTAAAACATCCAAAATCTGTATTAGCATTACCAATGCGAATGAAAGATTTAGCAGCATTAAATATGAGGTATCTTGATGTGGATCAAGGAATGAACTCTTCTTATATTTTTTCAATAATTGAAGACAGGAGGGGAAACTTATGGTTTGGAACTTGGGGTGGAGGTGTGAGTAGATATGACGGTCAATCTTTTACACATTATACTGAAAAAGAGGGATTAAGTAATAATTCGGTTTTATCAATAATAGAAGATAAAAAAGGAAATTTATGGTTTGGAACTTATGGAGGAGGTATTATTAAATATGATGGTCATTCTTTTACGCGTTTTTTTGAAGATTCTGATTTAGATGGAGTTTCGGTTACATCTATCTTTGAGGATAGTAAAGAAAACTTATGGTTCGGTACATATGGCAATGGTTTAATTAAATACGATGGTCATTTTTTTATCCAATTTACCGAAAAAGAAGGATTAAGTAATAATACGGTAAGATCAATTATTGAAGACAAGAAAGGAAATCTGTGGTTTGGTACGGATGGTGGAGGAGTGAATAAATTTGATGGTAGTACTTTTACACATTATACCGAAAAAGAAGGGTTAGCAAGTAATTCTGTTTTATCAATACTTGAAGATAAGGCAGGGAACTTATGGTTTGGCGCTAATGGTGGTGGAGTAATTAAATATGATGGAGAATACTTTATTAATTATGCCGAAAAAGAAGGATTAAGCGCTACTGTTAGAACAATCATAGAGGATAAAAATGGAAATCTTTGGTTTGGTACAGACGGCGGTGGTGTTTGTAAATATAATGGAAACTGTATTGATGATATTATAAACGACACCAAACTATATCAGCACAATCAATATGAATTAAAAAATAATACAACCCATCTTGTTAAAACTTTTACGCATTATACTGATAAAGAAGGATTGAGTAATAATGCTATTTGGTCTATCGTGCAAGACAGGAGTGATAATTTGTGGTTTGGTACATGGGGAGGAGGAGTATGTAGATTCGACAAACATTCATTTACACATTACACGGAAGATTTAGAGTTAAGTAATAATACTGTGATGTCGATTATAGAAGATAAAAAGGGAAATTTGTGGTTTGGAACAGATGGCGGCGGAGTAAATATGTATAATGGAAAAACAATAACGCATTATACCGATAAAGAAGGTCTGAACAGTAATTACGTGTGGTCGATTTTAGAAGATAAAAAAGGAAATCTGTGGTTTGGTACAGATGGAGGCGGGGTAAGTAAATTTGACGGACATTACTTTACCTACTATACAGAGGAAAATGGATTGAGTAATAATACCGTATGGTCAATTATAGAAGATAAAAAAGGCAATTTATGGTTTGGCACTAATGGAGGTGGGGTAGTAAAATATGATGGAGAAAGATTTATAAACTACACAGAGAAACAAGGATTAAGTAATAATGTGGTTAATACAATTTTAGAAGATAAAAATGGTGATTTGTGGTTTGGAACAGATGCTGGCGGAGGATGCAGATTCAATGGAGAATCTTTTACACATTTTACGGAAGAAAGCGGATTAAGTAATAACACGGTGAGGTCTATTAAAGAAGATAAGCAGGGTAATTTGTGGTTTGGAACAGATGGTGGTGGGCTATGTAAATACGATACTAAATGTTTTATCTGTTATAATGAGGGAATTGGTTTGAGTAATAATACAGTTTGGTCAATTATTGAAGATCATCAAAACAACCTATGGATAAGTACAGAGAAAGGATTAAATTGTTTAGATTTCAATAAGAGTGCCATCATTTATCCAAATAAACAGGATAGAGATACTATGAAACTCAAACCGCAAATAATAGAGTTGCATAAAGAAGATGGATTAAAAGCAGAAGATTTTTTTCAAAACTCGGTTCTACTAGATAGTAAAAATTGTATTTGGTGGGGGGCAGGAAAGGCACTAAGCGTATTGGATTTAAATGTTTTTAGGTTTAATAAAAACAAACCTAAAATTCAGTTAAATAATATTTATATTCAAGAAAACTTTATTGATTATAGAGCGTTTGCTGATAGCTCTAATTTTAATGAACAATATCCTGATGTTCATTTCTCTGGTATTGAACCATTTTATAATTATCCATTAAATCTAGAATTACCTTATAATGTTAATCATTTAACGTTTCATTTTAGTGCTATAGATTGGTACGCACCTCATAAAATAAAATATCAGTACCTTTTGGAAGGGTTGGATAATAACTGGAGTAGTTTATCGCCTGACAATAAAGCAGATTATAGAAATATACCTTATGGTAAGTATATATTTAAAGTTAAAGCTATTGGCTCTGCAAATAAATGGAGTAATATTTTTGAATATGAATTTATTATACATCCACCTTGGTGGCGCACTTGGTGGGCTTATATATTATATGGCATACTTATAATAATTTTAATGATTGCAATAGTTAGGTGGAATGGTAATAGATTACGAGTAAGAGCTGAAGAATTAAAAATAAGAATTGATGAGGCTACAATTGAAATAAAAGAACAGAAATCTTTAATAGAGGAAAAACATAAAGAAATTACCGATAGCATTAATTATGCTGAAAGAATACAACGTTCATTATTAGCAAGCAAACAATTATTAGATGAGAATCTAAATGACTATTTTATTGTATATAAACCAAAGGATGTAGTAAGTGGTGATTTTTATTGGGCGGCCTCGATAGATTTTGAAAGTAATAAAAAGTTTATACTTTGTACAGCCGACAGTACAGGACATGGTGTGCCAGGTGCTATTATGAGTATCTTAAATATTTCATGCCTTGAGAAAGCCTTTGAGGTTGAGAAATTAACTACACCAGATGAAATATTAAATTATACGCGAATAAAGATTATTGAAACATTAAAAAAAGATGGAAGTGTAGAAGGTGGAAAAGATGGCATGGATTGTAGTATCTGTATATATGATTTCGCTAATATGAAATTACAAGTTGCAGCAGCTAATAACCCAGTATGGATAATAAGAGAGGGCAATGTTATTGAAATAAAACCTGATAAGATGCCCGTAGGAAGACATGATAAACAAAATGTTGCATTTACTTTACACGAAGTATCAATACAAAAAGGCGATGTAATTTATACCCTAACGGATGGTTTCCCAGATCAATTTGGTGGGGAGAAAGAGAAAAAATTTATGACTAAAAATTTACGAACTTTACTTTCTTCAAATGCTCATTTACCAATGTACGAACAAAGATATTTATTAGAGAATACATTTGCTAATTGGATTAAAGGTTTTGAACAGGTAGATGATGTAACAATTCTTGGAGTAAAAGTATAACCCTAAATTTGTAGTCAAACTGAATAGTTGGAGATACGTTCCTAAACAACTATTTTATAGTTTTAAACAGGTCTTATCTTTTTAAACCCCATAATATATTTTATTTGCAACAGAGGCTCCCGAAGCTTCATTCAACACAGGATTAAATCGAAGCAGAGCTTCGTTTAATCCCTATATGTTAACTGACGTTTGCTATGCTACATACGCCTCGTGGATTACGGTCTTGACAGCATACATTTCTTTTTCTGTCAAGTGGTCGAGAACTTTTACAATACGTTGTCTGTCGATGGTTCTTATTTGGTCAAGAACAATCCAGCCTTTTGTTCGACCATGTTTTACCGGAACACGAGTCGGGTAGCTTTTGGAACTGCTTGTCATTGGAGCGATAACGATTGTCTGCAAGTATTTGTTCATTTCGTCCGGTGAAATAATCACGCAAGGGCGAGTCTTTTTCATTTCACTGCCGATTGTCGGGTCGAGATTAACTAGGACAATTTGATATTGCTTTAATTCCATTCTTCGAATTCTTCATCTTTGAACACATCGGAAACTATTAATTTGTCTTCGCCAATTTCATGCATTTTTTCAAATGCCTTGTCCCAGCCTTTACGGGCTTTTGTCTTCGGTTTTAAAATGATATAACCTTTTTCAAGGATTAATTCAATGGTATCTTGAATGTTGTATTTTTCGAGAATGGTCTTTGAGAGCCTGATGCCCTTTGAATTCCCAATTGATATTAATGAAATGTCCATTTGTAAGTCTTTATGTAATTACAAAGTTATTACATTAAATTCAAATATCAAAATTAATTTTGATGAAGTCTGTCTCCAGCAAATGACCGCTAACGGCAGCCAGTGAAAAAACTCAATATAATTAACACAAGCTGTTTGCTTTTTAAAGAAAAAAATTAAAATAAAAACCAAAAACGTTGAGTACTTCAATGAAGTTTTAGTTTAAAAAGCAGCTCATCAATTTTTAAAACCCAATAATATATTTTATTTGCAACAAAGGCTTCCGAAGCTTCATTCAACACAGGATTAAATCGAAGTAAAAATCGGTTAATCCCTATATGTTATAGCTTAGTGCGTGCCATCCAGTTTTATTTCTTGTCCGCTTTTGTCAATGAAAGTGTATTTGTCATTAACTTTTACTTGAGCCCAACCAATTCGTGCAACGTCAAATGGATCAATGTCGTCATATTTTGGTGCAACAATTTCTTTACCGTCGTTGTTAATAAAACCAAGATTTTTATTTACTTTAACCAAAGCCCAGCCATTGCGATAAATGTCGAACGCTTCGATGTCGTCGTAAATTGGTTTTACGATTTCATTTCCTTTTCGGTCGATGAAACCAAATTTGCCATTAACTTTAACTAAAGCCCAACCTTCTCGGTAGATGTTAAACGCTTCGATGTCGTCATAGATTGGTTTTACAATTTCTTTGCCGTCTTTGTCAATGAAGCCAAATTTACCGTCGAGCTTAACCTTTGCCCAATAGTCTTTGTAAATATCGTACTGTTCAATGTCGTCGTAAGTTTTTTGTCCGAAAATGTTTGTCACGAAGAGCAAAGTAAGAATAAAGGCCAGGGTTGTTTTCATGTTTATATATTTTAAAGTTAATTTTCTGTCTGTCTTGTGGTCCGCACGCATTAGCTATAACGTCATCCTGTGAAAAAACTCAATATAATTAACACAAGCTGTTTGTTATTTATGAAATAAATATACAAATAAAAATGGAAAACAAGTATCTTTGTGTATGCCAATCATAAGTCCTAAAAACCGTGCACAAGTTGAGTTTAAGAGCCTCGAAGATTTTATTGAAAAGGATAATGAATCTGTAAACAAAGTATGAAGTTTTAATTTAAAAAGCCACCCATCAATTTTTAAAACCCCATAATATATTTTTTTTTGAAACAGAGGCTCCAGAAGCTTCATTCAACAGTTTGCAAGCAGGCATCAGTTTTTGGCTATTGTCCACCCCTGGATTTGAGCAGCCTTGCACCAAAAATTGTGCTTGCTTGCTGTTATGCAGCGTTGCGAACGTATTGCTTTATTGTCTTTAGGTCTTTTTGCTTATGTTTTATTTCGACTTCGATGTCAAAGTCGTCTTGAAGTCCAAGCCAAAATTTAGCGGAGTTACCAAAAAATTTGGATAGTCTTAGTGCTGTGTCCGCTGTGATTCGTCTATTACCTTTAATAATTTCGGAAATGCGAGTCTGTGGAATAGAGATTTCTTTTGAAAGTCTGTACGCGGTTATTTCAAGAGGGACTAAAAATTCCTCTAGTAAGATTTCACCTGGGTGAATGTTTTTTAACTTTTTCATGTCTTTGTTTTTAATGATAATCTATTAATTCAACATTAAAGGCGTTGCCATTTTCCCAACGAAAAATTATACGCCACTGGTCATTTACCCGAATTGAATAAAAGTCCTTACGATTACCTTTGAGTTTTTCAAGTCTGTTAGAGGGCGGAATCATAAGGTCTTTAATGTCAATGGAGTTGTTGAGCATTCTTAATTTTCTTCGTGTAGTTTCCTGTATGTCTGTCGGAAAACTTTTTACCCATTCCCCGTCCCAAATTTTTTGAGTGGTCTTGTCGCCAAACGATACAATCATACTGTCTTTTTACGTTACTAACGTCAAAGATAAGCAAATGTTCTCAAGGCTACAAATTTTTTTGAAGATAAAATTTCGTCTGTATTTGTCTGCCTGAGCAATGCGACATAACGGCAGCCTGTGAAAAAACTCAATGTAATTAACACAAGCTATTTGTTATTTATAAAATAAATATACAAATAAAAAATCAAAAACAAGTATCTTTGTGTATGCCAATAATAAGTCCTAAAAGCCGCACACAGATTGAGTTTAAGAGCCTCGAAGATTTTATTGAATAGGATAATGAATCTGTAAACAAAGTATGAAGTTTTAATTTAAAAAGCCACCCATTAATTTTAAAACCCCATAATATATTTTATTTGCAACAGAGGCTCCCGAAGCTTCATTCAACACAGGATTAAATCGAAGCAGAGCTTCGTTTAATCCCTATATGTTATGCGGTCGTTTTTTCTGTCTACGCTGGTCATTGCGTTTCCTGTTTTTTCATTTCTTCCTCAATTCGTTTATTGCGTCTAATTCTTTGTGAATTGATACCAATACCAACTTTAAATTCAAGTGTCAAAGAATTTTTCAAACTTTGTGAATTGTCGAACGGAATGTTGTAACCCACTTGCAAAGATGTCCTAACAGAAAGAACTTTGTCCTCTCTGATATTACCTGAAAGACCAAGGCCAGGTCGAAAACCATATTTACTTATTTGTTTATTTTCAGTCGTAATGGGGTCTATGGATTTTGTCTGTACGAAATTACCTTGTCCGAATATGTAAGGATAGAATTTTATGGTTCGGCTGACCATTATTTTATAACGTGTCGGATTAAACATTCCTTTAAGTCCATATTCAGTTTGAATGTCATTGAAGCTATAATTTAAACCAAAACCAAAGTAATGAGATTGATGAGTACAACTTTTACTATACTTGTCGTACTGAAATTCAAAGTTCCACAAAGGTCGTTGTCCGAACCTATACTGTTGTCCTGCGAAAATTGAATAGTCGGCAAATGACCAGCCAAATTTTCCGAGACAAGTCATTGGAAGTATTATTGTCAATATGATAATTAATTTTTTCAATTACTCGTCTGTCCTAAAATGCCGCATAACGTAGCGGACGCTTTGCGAAGCTACGAAGAAAAACGGAGTTTTTCGTAGGAGTTTTGCAAAACGGCCTGTTGGGCGAAGCCCAGCGGGACGTGCAGCGTCCGCTACGTTGGGTCGAAAGCCC
>JADLER010000065.1 GCA_020846025.1 Bacteroidia bacterium
ATTATAGACAACAAAGAGGTTGACACCAAAAGAATGATCTTAACCAAATAACACCATGAAGTCTTATTTATTAATTATTTGTTGCTGGCTGATGTTGGCACAAAGCCAAGCACAAAACTTTGCTCCTATTGGTGCTAAGTGGTATTATACTCGGGGTAAAACAAACAACTTAAATACAATGGAAGTAGTTAGTGATACCACCATAAACAATTTAGTTTTTAAAAAAGTAAAAGTTACTTCATTCCGAGATAATTATACCAAGCGGCTTGAATGTTTTGAGTACCTATCGGGCAACAACGATTCTATTTTGTACTATAACTATTACCATAACCAAGTATTTAAGTTGTATGATTTTTTGAAAAAACCGGGCGATACAGTTGTTGTTCACGAAAGTAAGTTTAAAGCAACAGACGCTTTTCAATCTGAATTATGGGGCATCGACTCTATTGTTGGTTTAAAGTATTTAATTGACAATGTAGATAGTGTAATGATTGATCAAAAATTTGAACGTAGACAAATAATTAAACAATTGGGGAACAACACCAATAGTTGGAGGCTAAATACAAGATCCTTAACCTATGCAATAAACAGAATAGGTTCTTTAGGTTATTTTTGGGGGGCATTTGTTGGAGGTTCGGTGGCTGAAAGTGATGATATATTAAGATGCTATAGCGATAGCAATACCTCATACAAAAATCCTGACTATTTACATCCTGACTGTGATTTAATAACCGGTAATAAATATTATGCCTCAGAAATGTTACTGAAAGTATACCCAAATCCATTTAATCATGAATTTATTTTTATTGATTACAGTTCGAGGAGTTTAACCACAAGTTTTAAAGTAACTGACATTATGGGACTGCTTGTGAGTGAAGGCACAATTAAAGAAGGCACTAATTGTGTTAAAGTTGGTAATTTAACACCGGGTATATATATTTTAAATTTGTTTGATGAACAAAACATATTAACTAAATCAATTAAAATAGTTAAAACCTATGAATAGACCGATTTTATTATTATTGTTTCTTTTAAGATCTTTAATAAATTTTGCCCAACCAGAAAACAATTGCGGTACATGTTTTTATGACCAATATTCTTTACGCATTGTTCTAAAGAGTACTGCAATATCAACAGAAAATAAAATTCTACAAAATTCAACTCTTAGACAACTATTACTAGAAGACACATTAATCCAATGCTTTCGATTTAGACGAACTTTGCTATAAGTTGAACAGAAGAAACTTTGGCGAGAAGTGCTTTGATAGACTTACTTTAGCTGATGCTAAAATTTACTTGTAAAATAACGGACATATAAAAAATAAAGACGTTTCGTTTGAAACGTCTTTATGAAAATAATTTAACTATGTAAATTAAATGATATTGGATTCTTTTAAAACTGCATTCATGCTTCTTACTGCATCAGCACTTTTAGCAAATAATCCTTTTTCCTCATCATTCAAGTTATAATCAACAATGGTTTCCCATCCATTTTTACCCACAGTAACCGGAACACCTAGACAGATATCTTTTTGTCCGTATTCACCATCCAAAAACACACAGCAAGGCATTACACGTTTTTGATCACGCACAATACTCTCAACCAATAAGCCTACAGCAGCACCTGGTGCATACCAGGCTGAAGTTCCTAAAAGTTTAGTAAGTGTAGCACCGCCCACCATAGTTGCATCACTTATTTCTTTTAATTGGTCAGCACTCAAACGAGATGATACAGGAACACCATTTAAAGTAGCCAAACGAGTTAAAGGAATCATTGTAGTATCGCCATGTCCACCTATTACTGTTCCTTGAATATCTGCAGTTGGTTGATTTAATGCCAAGCCTAAATAACCTTTAAATCTTGCGCTATCCAATAATCCACCCATTCCAATAATTCTGTTTTTAGGTAATCCGCTTGCTTTTAAAGCCAAATATGTCATTGTATCCATCGGATTTGAAACAACAACGATAATTGCATTTGGCGAATGTTTTAACACATTTTCAGTAACTGTTTTTACAATATTTGCATTTGTGCCAATAAGTTCTTCACGTGTCATGCCTGGCTTACGTGGAATACCGGAAGTAATAACTACTACATCTGAATTTGCTGTTTTAGAATAATCATTTGTAGTACCGGATATTCTTGTTTTCATTCCCAGCAAGGAAGTTGTTTGATAAATATCCAAAGCTTTGCCTTCAGCAAAACCTTCTTTAACATCTAATAAAACTACTTCATCGGCTATTTCACGATAAGCAATTACATCGGCCGTTGTAGCACCTACGGCACCTGCACCGATAACTGAAACTTTTGTCATTGTATGATTTAATTTTTAATTGGTTATTAATAAAAAAACTGGTGCGAAAATAGAAATAGTTTACTAAAAAAAAGACTGTTTATTATCATTTTACTATGAAAAAGGAAAGGATTAACTATAGTATAATATTGCTATAAAATTGAAGTGAATAGCTCATGTTTTAAAAACAAAAAGCCACCTTTAAAGGATGGCTTTTTAAACTATTGTAATATTCTTATACCAAATTTATTTTTATTCTTTTTCCTATTTCTTCAATATCTGATTTAAATTTTTTATCAGTTTCAATCAAGTCATTTACTGTTTGACATGCATGAATAACTGTTGAATGGTCTCTACCGCCAAAGTGCATTCCAATTGTTTTCAATGATGATTTAGTTAAATCTTTGGCATAAAACATGGATATCTGACGAGCCTGTACAATTTCACGTTTTCTGGTTTTTGATTTAACCAAGTCAACCGGAATACTGAAATAATCGCAAACCAATTTCTGAATAAATTCGATTGAAATTTCGCGAGATGAATTTTTAACAAAGTTTTTAAGTATCTGTTTAGCTAAATCCAAAGTAACTTCTTTTCTATTTAATGATGCTTGCGCTAATAAGGATACCAATGCACCACGTAGCTCACGAACATTATTATTTATATTATGTGCTACATATTCTATCACATCTCTGTTAAGGGTAATACCATCATTATACATCATGTGTTCTAATATAGCCAACCGTGTTTCAAAATCGGGTTGTTGTATATCACAAGATAGTCCCCACTTAAAACGAGACAATAAGCGCTCGTCCATACCTTTCAAGTCCTTTGGAGCTCTATCGCTAGTTAAAATTATTTGTTTCCCTTGTTGGTGTAAATGATTAAATATTGTAAAAAATATTTCCTGTGTTTTTTGCTTGTTTTCTAAAAATTGAACATCATCAACTATTAACACATCAATATTTTGATAGAAATTCAAGAAATCCTGGCTATTGTTATTACGAACAGACTCAATGTATTGATTTGTAAATTTTTCAATAGGAACATACAGAACAACTTTAGTTTTACTGTTTTGCTTAATCATGTTTCCGATTGATTGAACCAAATGCGTTTTACCTAAACCCGTTTCACTAAATATCATCAATGGATTAAAGGAGGTTCCGCCTGGTTTATTTGCAACTGCAAAACCAGCTGAGCGAGCTAATCGATTACAATCCCCTTCAATAAATGAATCAAAATTTTGTGAAGGGTTTAAATTACTATCAATACTAATCTTTTTAAGTCCGGGAATTATAAATGGATTTTTAATATTACTATTTAAATTCAACGGAGCTCCAATATTTTGACTTTCGGAACGATTGGTAGTACTTCCGGGTAAATTTACCACGTAAGGATTAGTATTA
>JADLER010000066.1 GCA_020846025.1 Bacteroidia bacterium
ACATACCAACCCGTATCAAATGGTACGATTTTATATCCTGGTATAGCGTTATAAGGTGGTGTGGGTGTAAAAGTTTCAAAACTTCCGTTTATAACATGCTCTGTACACTTTGTAAAGGCGGTTTTTACAAGCAAAAGGTTAAATAAAAACAGCCATAATTTAAGTTTAGAGTAAATGTTTTTTTTCATATTATTAAATTTAATTAACAGTTTTATTTTACACAAATGTATAGAATAATACATAGATGTTAAATTAATGCAAAATATAATTTACATAAATTGTAAGTACTTGCTTTTTAATTATGAAGCAAGATTTGGGTCAAATACTAGAAAAAGGGGTTCGGTAAAGTGGTTATCCAATTAGTAAGCTGGCTAAAAAAATTGGTTATACCCGTCAACATATTTACAACCTGTTTACACAACAACATATTAATATTGAGTTATTAATGGAGATTGGTAAAATAATAAATGTAGATTTTAAGCAAGATATCAAACTAATTAAAAACCTTTCACAACCATATAAAATAACAGAACAGGTTTACGAAAATTATAAAGAAAAATACATCCACCTCCTTAAAGAATACAATACCTTACTAAAAGAGCATCTCCAGCTTATAAAAGACTTATCGAAAAAACACCTCCAAAAAAACAAAAAATCACATTTGTTTATCATTTCAATTTATTTTTACTTCAAATAAAAAAAGGTACATTTATAATTAGCAATACAATTTTACTTTTGTTACTTCGTTTTAATCACAGATAAAAACACTATATTTAAACCGATTTAGCACACTGAACAATGATAAAAACAATATTATATTTTTTCGGTTTACTTCTATACACTAAAGTCGCATTAGCCCAATCACTAACATCTTATGTGAATCCATTTATTGGTACTGGTGGCACTGGGCATACTTTTCCTGGAGCGGTTATGCCTTTTGGTATGGTGCAACTTAGTCCAGATACTCGCATTGACGGTAGCTGGGAAGGCTGTAGTGGTTATCATTACAGTGATTCTGTTATTTATGGATTCTCGCACACACATCTCAGTGGTACTGGTGTAAGTGATTATGGTGATGTTTTAATAATGCCTACGCTGAATAAAAACACCTTTAATAATAAAGCTTATGCTACACCATTTAATCATCGAAACGAAAAAGCAAGTGCAGGATATTACGAAGTAACATTAAACAACAACATACAAGCACGGTTTACCACAACCCAGCGTGTGGGCATTCATCAATATCATTTTCCTAATAATTTAGATACTGTTTCTATTCTTATTGATTTATTACACCGCGATGTAGTATTGGATAATCATTTACAAATAATAGATAGTGTTACTGTTTCGGGTTATCGCATTAGCGAGGCGTGGGCAAGAGAGCAATATGTGTATTTTGTAATGAAATTTAATAAACCCATTTTAGCCAGTAAAATTATAAAAGAAGGAATTACCAATAAAGCTCAGGTTGCAGGAGCGTATATACAATTTAAAAACAACACTCAAAGTCCATTACTTATTAAAGTTGGTATTTCTCAAACCAGCGAAGCGGGCGCTTTATTAAATTTAACCAGCGAAGCACCGCATTGGAATTTTAACAGTTATCGTCAACAGGCAGAAGAAGCGTGGAACAAAGAACTCTCCAAGATTAAAATAAAAAGCAACAACCAGCAACAACTCACCACATTTTATACGGCTTTATACCATTGTTTCACACACCCTTCACTAGCAGGAGATATAGATGGTAAATACCGAGGAAGAGATTTAAAAGTACATCAAGCTAACGGTTTTACCCCTTATACTGTTTTCTCCTTGTGGGACACTTACCGAGGATTACATCCTTTGCTAAGTATAATTGATCAAAAAAGAACCGTTGATTTTATACAATCATTTATTCAACAATACAAAGAAAGTGGCCGCCTACCGATGTGGGAATTATCAGCCAACGAAACAAATTGCATGATTGGTTTTCATAGTGTTTCGGTAATTACAGATGCTATAACTAAAAACATTAAAGGTTTTAATATAGAAGAAGCTTATAACGCCATGCGTGCTGCCTCAAACTACACCAGTTGGAGTATTCCTACTTTTAATAAAAACTTAGGATTACAAATTGACGACGAACACGAAAGCGTTTCTAAAACGCTTGAATACGCTTACGATAACTGGTGTATTGCACAAATAGCTAAAAAGCTAAATAAACCTGATGATTACAAAACACACATTGAACGTGCGCAAGCTTATAAAAATGTATTTGATAAAGAAACAGGATTTATGCGCCCTCGAAAAAATGGTAATTGGTTATCGCCTTTTGAACCGAGAGAAGTAAACAACCACTACACCGAAGCTAATAGCTGGCAATATACCTTTTATGTACCTCAAGATGTAGATGGCCTCATACAACTTTTGGGAGATTCAAAAAAATTTGAAAACAAACTAGATGCTTTATTTAACGCAAGTAACAAAACCGTGGGTAGAGAACAAGTAGATATTACAGGATTAATAGGGCAATACGCCCATGGCAACGAACCAAGTCATCACATGGCTTATTTATATAATTACGTAGGAAAACCAGAGAAAACGCAAGAAAAAATTTATAAAATACTAAATGAATTTTACCATAACCAACCCGATGGTCTTATTGGTAATGAAGATTGTGGACAAATGAGCGCTTGGTATATTTTAAGCGCTTTAGGGTTTTATCCTGTTTGTCCGGGTAACCCTGAATACACCATTGGCTCCCCACTATTTGATGAAGCAACTATTTATTTAGAAAATCAACACACGTTTACTATCCAAAAAAGAAATGCAGAAAATAAATTTCAGTACATACAAAACACTTATGTGAATGGTAAAATTAGCAATAGCACTGTTCTTCCACATCAAACCATAATGGCTGGCGGCAACCTAGAATTTGTTATGAGCAACAGTACACAAAACAATATGGTTTTTGGGAAATCAAAAGCACTTATGCCACATAGTAGTATCAACGAATCGCTTATTGTACAAACTCCTATTATTGTTGCCCCAAGTAAGATAACTGAAAACAATCGCACAATTAGTATTTTTACTAATGAACCCAACGCTAAGGTGTATTACACTACCAATAATACAGAACCAACTACTCAGTCTAAATTATACACCCAATCATTTACAAGTGATACAAGTGTAATTATTAAAGCAATGGCAGTAGTTAACAACAAACAAAGCGCAACGAATATTGCGAAGCTTTATAAAAAACCAAATGATTGGAAAATAAAATTAGAAAGTGTGTATAATCCACAATACGATGCCGAAGGAGAAGATGGCATTATTGACGGCAAGCGTGGTACTACCAATTGGCGAAGTGGCGGTTGGCAAGGTTATCAGGGGCAAGATTTTGTGTGCGTAATTGATTTAAGAAAAGAAATGGATATACACTCCATAGTTTCTAATTACTTGCAAGACACCCGTTCGTGGATTATTTATCCTACACAGGTGGAATATTTGGTTTCTACAGATGGCATAAATTTTAAATCCTATGGAATTATTAAAAACAACTTAACAGCTAATGATTACGAAGTACACACACAAGAGTTTAAAATTACACCTACCGAAACCACAAAAGCACAATATATAAAAGTAAAAGCGCATAATTTTGGCAAACTAACCGAATGGCATTTAGGAAAAGGTGGCGAAGCGTTTATTTTTATTGATGAAATAGAGGTAAAGTAAATTGCAAATTTCATAAAATTAGCTTTAATTAGAGCTATGAAACAATTTTTATTACTTTTCTTATCGCTATCAATTTTAGGATTTTCACAATCTACTATTAAATTAGGAACTTGGCGTGGCGTTTTATTACTTAATGCTGAAAAAAACATCGAATTACCTTTTAATTTTGAAGTACACACAAATAAATTAAACCACATCCAACTTACCATAAAAAACGCCGATGAACGTATTTTGGTAGATGAAGTAACAGCCACTAAAGATTCATTAAATTTTAAAATGCCTGTGTTTGATTCTGAATTTAAAATTAAAATTATAAACGATACACTTTTAGTTGGGCACTGGATAAATAGAAATAAGATAGAAGAACAAGTTATTCCCTTTAAGGCACAATATGGTATTCAGCATCGTTTTTTATTTGAAAACAAACCAGCAACCTTAAATTTTAATGGCAAATGGGAGGTAACATTTTATTCTAATCCTAACGATACCACAAAAGCAATTGGTGTGTTTACTCACCAACCTCATTCTTCCATTGTTTATGGTACATTTTTATCTGAGACAGGAGATTATAGATACTTAGAAGGGGTTGAATATAACAACAAATTATATTTAAGTTGTTTTGATGGCTCTCATGCTTATGTGTTTTTTGCAGAATATAACCAATCACAAATTACAAATGGCGAAGTATATTCAGGTTTAAAGAACTATGTGAACTGGCACGGCGTAAAAAATCCGAAATTTGAACTAAGAGACCCCGAGAAATTAACTTATCTAAAAAATCCAAACGATAAAATACATTTGGCGTTTAATAACCTAAACAATAAAAAGGTAAGTTTAGAAGATGAAAAATATAAAAACAAAGTGGTGATAATTCAAATAATGGGTAGTTGGTGCCCTAACTGCATGGATGAGAGTGCCTATTTAGCTGATGTTTATAAAAAATATAAACCAAGCGGTTTAGAAATTATTGCCTTAGCTTACGAAAGAACACCAGATATAGAAAGAGCAAAAAACAACTTAAAGCGCTTAATCAAACGATTTGACATTGGTTATGATATTTTATTAACTGGACTAACTGGTGGAAAACAAGCTTCAGAAAGTTTACCATTCTTAAATGGTATTATGTCTTTCCCTACTACAATCTTTTTAGACAAAAACCATCAAGTAAAAAGTATTTATACAGGTTTTAGCGGCCCCGCAACCGGAGAGGCCTACCGTGCTTACACAACAAAAACCGAGAAACTTCTTAAAGAATTACTTGGACAATAAATTTTTTAATTTCACTGCCTCAAAAGTTTTTTTCTGAATTTTTGCATCAACCCAAATCAAGAAATTGAAATAATTTAAGCTGTTTTTTTCGTAAGGATTTTTCAAAACTTCTTCTAACTGTAGTTTTAATTGTTTATATGCCTTAGTAGATATTTGTGCGTTACTTGTTTTAATTTGTTCTCTAATAAAACGAATAACAATAAATTCCAAAGCATATAAACGTTTTTGTTTTCTTAAAAATGCTAAAGTAGTTTTAATTTTATAAGGTAAAATATCATAATTACCCAATTCAAAATGAATTAAAATACTTTTTACAAAAGCAAAACAATAAATATCCTCTCTATACCTCAACTTGTTATCTAAAATCTCATTTAAAACTAAATTAGATCTTTTAAAATTTCCCATTTCAAAATAAATATCCGAAACAGTAACTTTATATAGCTGCTCTTCGCTATCAGCAAATGATTGACCAACTAAAGTTCTTCTAAACTGCTCTATTGATTCAATGATTCTTAATCCATTTTTATAGTCAGCATATTGCATACACATTCCCAATACAAAAATATAAAACACGCTTTTGGTTTTTATATCAAATAGATAGCGTCCCTGTAGGGCTTTCATCCCTTTTTGAATGGTTTGATAAATTTTATCTTTCTGATTTAATCGCTCATCAAAAAGCATCTTTCGTGTTAAAAAATTAAGATACAAATTTGGGTAAACATCAATTTGATGAGCATGTTTGTTCCATAAATTTTCGATTTGTAATGCAAACTGATAACATTGTTTAAAATCATTATTTGTGAAATAATAAATAGCAGCAGAAAATAAATGATAATAAGTCGTTAAAAAATTAGCTTGGGTTTTTATTGAACGTTTGTTTTTGTACTCTTTAAAAAGTGCGTTTAACTCCTGCATCTCGTCTTCTGCACGCAACATGCCTATTACCAAATGTTTGTTTCTTACATAATTGTGTAAATACTTTGCTTGTGCCTCTGCTTCTATGCGTAAAATAATTTTTTTTACTTCATTATTTTGATGTTGAATCTCAGTAAAAATTTCTTTCGACTGATTTTTATTCATTAAAAACACCATCTCCCAATCTGCAATTTCTAGCAACTGTTTATTAAGTTGATACTTGTTCGATAAACGTTTTGCTTTTTTCAATGTGTTTAAAGCTTGTTCGTTTAACCCTTTATCACTTAGTATTTGCACCGAGTTAAGTAAGCTTTTAATTTTTTGTAGAGGTGTGTGTTTAAAATACACCTCTAACGACTCCAAAACATATTGGTATAAATAATTTTTAGCAACTGCAAACTGATTATTAGAATAAAAAGGGAGTTCATCTCGAATAAGTGATTCGTTATACTCACGCTGACTATCTATTAACTCAAACAAGTGTTGATTCTGCGAATTGGTATGAAATACAGAAAGTCGTTTTTTGACGTAACCCTTTTCGGCTTTACTCATTGATTTTATTAACTCAAACAAATCTTTAGATGGTGTCATAATGTGTTTTCGAAACCTAATAATAAAGATATTTATAATTTAATAAAATACAAAAATTCAACAATTTTGTACCGTCAAACAATTATTATAAAAGTACCATGAAAAAATCCATTTATCTTTTCGCACTAAGTAGTTTATCTACTTTAACCCTCTTTTCACAAAGCACTAACCCATCACCATACTGCGCTGCTGGCTACGACGATGGTTTTATGTCGGTTGATCACCATATTAGTAATGTTTCTATTGGAAGTTTAAGTAATAATAGTGGCTCAACGCAATATACAGGACAACATTATGTGTATTATAACAACATAAGCGCTCCTACACTTAGTAAAGGAAGCACTTATACATTAAGCGTTTCGCACGATGGCGGAAGTTCAATACATTTTTTAGCTGCTTATATTGATTTTAATAACGATGGCGATTTTAGCGATGCGGGTGAACGCGTGTTACAAAAAACGATTAATGATGCTACTCAAATTCCTAATCCAGCCGTTGTAAGCGTAACTATTCCTGCTAATGCAAGCATTGGAAATACACGTATGCGTGTGATGGTATTTGAAGATGACGAATATACTTGGGCAGAAAACAATACTAACGCAACACCTTGCACCGCCGACGCATCTGGCTCTTTAGATTGGGGAGAAACAGAGGATTATATGATTAACATTACTGGAACAGTAACAGGAATAAATGAATTAAATCATCACACAACAACTATTAAGGCTTATCCAGTACCTGTAACTGATAATCTAACCATTGAAACAAACGATCAACAAACCATACATAAAATCATCATACTAAATATCAATGGACAGATTGTACAGGAATTTATAACCGATAAGCCCTCTCAATGCATTGATTTTTCAACTGTTCCCAATGGTTTATATACGATTGAGGTTTTCACAAATCAATCCATTAGTCGGTTTAAAATTAGTAAATAATTTTTCTAGGTATAATCCTTAACTTTGTAAAAAAACATGAATTTAAAATCCATTATATATTTTGTTTTGTGCCTGCAACTTACCGTATTTATGCAAGCACAAAACAAAACTAAGCGCGTGTTGTTTATCGGTAACAGTTATACTTACGTTAATAATTTACCTCAACTAATTAAAGATATTGCCTTGGCTAATGGAGACACGTTATTGTTTGATAGCAACTGTTTAGGAGGTTATACTTTTAATAATCATTTTAACAATGCTACGAGTTTGGCAAAAATAAATGCACAAGCGTGGGATTATGTTGTGCTACAAGCACAAAGCCAAGAACCTTCGTTTCCGCCGGCACAAGTGGCTTCGCAAACATTGCCTTTTGCTATTAAACTAGATAGTGTCATTCAAAAAAATAATGATTGCACCGAAACAGTATTTTTTGAAACCTGGGGAAGAAAAAATGGTGATGCTTCAAACTGTAGTTTTTACCCTCCACTTTGTACATACACAGGTATGCAAGACCGTTTGAAAGAATCATACAAACAATTTGCAGACACTTGTCATGCCCTGATGGCGCCCGCAGGAGAAGCTTGGCGAAAATCCATCACCTTAAACCCAACTTTAGAGTTATATAGTTCTGACCAAAGTCACCCAGCAATGGAAGGTTCTTACCTAACAGCATGTGTGTTTTATGAAATATTATTTCAAAAAAGTGTACTCAGTAATACTTATACTGCAGGAGTTGCAAGTGCAACTGTTACTACCCTTCAACAAATTGCACACGATGTAGTTAATGATAGTTTAACCGTATGGAATATTGGAAAATACACACCATGTGTAACAACCGGAATAAAAACAACATCATCAAAAATTGATATATTGCTTTATCCTAATCCGGCACAAAACACATTATATTGTACAACCAATACAGCTTATAAAATTTACGATGTGCTTGGAAACTTATGTTTACAAGGTACTAAAAGCTCTACCATAAATATTGAAGCTTTAAAAAGTGGTGTTTATTTTGTGGTATTAGATAACTCTTTTTTATCTAAACCATTACGATTTGTAAAGGAATAATAACTTGCAAATCTTTGGCACCTGATTAACAGAACGACTCATCCTTAATGTACTTGACAAAAAATCTACCGCATAATAATCAGAATTAAATAGCTTCTAGTTTTGAATATTTCAATCAAATTTAAAAATTTGATTGAAATATTTTTAACTTATTAAAATCTAAATTTATGCGTAAAGTAATTTTAATCTCAATCCTCATTCTCAATTATGTTGCCTTTTCACAATCATATAAAGGAACTTACTTCTATAAAACATACGAGGACTATTTAAATAAGAAGCCAATTTCAGGGCCTATGGTTAAACCAAACAGTTTAAAATCTAATATCGCAACTGGTACTTCTGTTGTGATTGTTGAAAATGGTAAAGAAGATAGAGTAAGTTGCGATAAATTGCCACATGATTTATTTTTATATTATGGTGGTTACATGGCAAAATTAATTAAGGTAGTAGGTAACACACCATATCGGGTTTTTACAATGGGTAAAATGAATTATTATGCTGATTTATTTGATGAGCAGCGAAGATTTTATCAAATTGATAGCGGTACTGTACATAGATTTAAAAAAGGCGAATTGGAAGAATTTCTAAAAGATGCTAATTTGTTAGAAGAGTTTAAAAACACCTATCCAAAAAGAGAAAAGAAAGATGATGTAAACGGTTACTTTAATAAAGTGGTTAACCATGAAATTAATTTTATTGATAAAATGAATCAAAAAAATAAATAATTATTTATCTTTAAGTATTATTTATTTTTTAGAATGAAAAAATATTTACTTTTATTTCTGTTGGTTATTTTTATTAAAAATAATTCGTTTGCTCAGTGGCAACAAACAGGTGGTCCATATTGGGCAGAACCAGCATCAAGTTTTGCCAATTCCACAACTACACTGTATTGTGGAACACTTGGGTATGGTATATATAGCAGTAGTAATCTGTCTGGTAATTGGACCTATTTAAATCCATCAAGTTTACCAAACACTAGTTTAACCGGTTTCTTTATTGATGGTTCTTCGATGTATGCAGGGATAGATCTAGAAGGGTGTTACCTGTCTACAAATAACGGAACTTCTTGGGTTGCTAGAAACAATGGATTACCCAGCTTTACAACCATCAATAATTTTTGTAAACAAGGAACTAATATATTTATGTCTTCAAACTATGGATGTTATAAAACATCAAATAATGGATTAAACTGGGCATCTGTTCCATCATTTTCAAACCCCTGTACATGTGTGGCTTACTTAAATAATAAATTATTTTTATCACAAAGTAATGATAGCTTATATGTTTCAAGCGATGGAGGCAACAATTGGTCGGCCTGTATGAGTTTACCCTTTGGATTAACCGTAACAGAGATGGATACGCTTAATGGTAATATTTATGCTGCCTCTAATTATGGACTATTCTCATCAAATGACAATGGTGTTTCTTGGAATTTACTTAGTAATGGTATTCCAAGTGATATTAATTCAGTATGTAGTAATGGGGTTGTTGTACTAGCAATATCTTTATCGACAGGGGTTTATACATCTACGGATGATGGCGCATCATGGACAAATCAAACAACTGGAATTTATAGTAATGAATTTTTCACTTCTAGTTCTTTTGGAAATCAGTTTATAATTGGAGCAGAAAACGGATTATACATTTCTTCAGACAATGGTTTAACATGGACCGTAAACAACCAAGTCTTAGCAAATACAAATATTTGGGGCTTGTTTTCTCATAACACTGATTTATTTGCTGGGGCTTATTACTATGGCGGACCTTATATTAGTCAAGATAATGGCACAAACTGGAAACATTTAACTTTACCCACAGGGAACACACATGTTTTTTGTTATACAGCATCTTCATCTAAAATATTTGCTGGTACTGGAGGTATGGGGGTTTGTTATTCTACAAATAACGGTACAACTTGGACAACTTGCAATACTGGTTTATACACCAATGAATATGTTTCCACACTTAACTTTAATGGAACATCTTTATTTGCGGGTACCATTCATGGTGTTTATACATCTATCAATAATGGGTTATCATGGCAAGCAAAAAACAATGGAATTGTTGGAGGATTAGATGTAAGGGCTTTCGATTGTAAAGGTGATTCTTTAATTGTAAGTACCGGAGGAGGTTTATTTGTTTCTTCAAATAGTGGATTAAATTGGACTTCAGCCAATAATGGTGTTCCTGTAACAAGTATGAGTTTTGGATTTAAGGGGCTTGCCTTCCATGGTAATTCAATCATAGCAGGAAGCACGTCTGGTGCTTATATTAGTAATGATTTAGGACAAAGTTGGAGCTTAATCAATAACGGATTAACAAATACAGATATTAATTGCGTTGAGGTATTTGGTTCTTTTGTTTTTGTAGGAACCAGTAATGGACAGGTTTTTTATACAATAGATGATGGATTGAATTGGTATCCGCTTTCGTTTGGATTACCTAATTTCTCTGTTCGTGCACTAGCCATTCACAACAACAAAGTATATGTAGGTACAGATGGTGGTGGTGTTTGGGTGATTGGTTTTCCAGTAATAACCAATATTACAAAAGAGAACAAAAACACTTCTCGTATTATACTTTATCCTAATCCGGCACAAAACACATTGTATTGTACAATCAATACAGCGTATAAAATTTACGATGTGCTTGGAAACTTATGTTTACAAGGCACTAAAAGCGCTACCATAAATATTGAAGCTTTAAAAAGTGGTGTTTATTTTGTGGTATTGGATAACTCTTCTTTATCTAAACCATTACAATTTGTAAAGGAGTAATTTATTTTTTACGCACCATCATTAATCCATCACGTATGGGGAGTAATACATTTTCTACACGTTCGTCTTGCTGGACAAATTGATTAAATTGATGTAACGCTAATGTTTCTCTATCCATTTCATTTTCTGGTATTGTAATTTTTCCACTCCACAATACATTATCGGCAATTATGAGTCCGCCAGATGGCATTTTATCTAATACTAATTGGTAATAATGTAAGTAATTTTTTTTATCAGCATCTATAAACACTAAATCAATGGGTTGATTAATGGTTTTAATAAAGATTTTAGCGTCTGATACAACAAGTTCAATTTTAGATTTAAAGTTAGTTTGTTGAATAAACGATTTAGCAAAAGCTGATGTTTCTTCGTTTACATCAATACTAATTAATTTTCCATTTTCTTTTAATCCTTCAGCTAAACATAAGGCTGAGTATCCAGTATAAGTACCAATTTCAAGAATTAAATTAGGTTGATGTATTTTAGAAATTAAACTTAAAACACGACCTTGTAAATGACCGCTCAACATACGCGGAGAAACAACTTTCAGATGCGTTTCTCTATTTAATCGAGCTAAAATGTCTGTTTCGGCTTTGGAGTGCTGATTACAATAATCGCTTAATTCTTTACTGATAAATTCCATGTTAAAATGTTAATTCTAATTGTGTAGGCAACAACTGAAACGTTAGTCGGTGTAATGGTGTTGAACCATGTAATTTTATGGCTTCTCGATGTTTTTTTGTTGGATAGCCCATATTTTGTTCCCAAGCGTATTCAGGGTATTTTATGGCAGCTTCTTTCATAAAATCGTCTCTATACGTTTTAGCTAAAATACTAGCTGCCGCTATGCTTAAAAATTTAGCATCACCCTTTACAATGCACTGATATTTAACCTGCTGATATGGCATAAACCTGTTGCCGTCAATTAAAAGTAATTCGGGTTTTTGTTTTAGCTTATCAATAGCCCTATGCATCGCTAAAAATGAAGCTTTTAAAATATTTATTTCGTCAATTTCAATATTGTCAACCACGCCAATGGCCCATGTTGTGGCTTGACTCTCAATTTCGGGGCGTAGCTCATACCTATCTTTATCGCTTAGTTTTTTGCTGTCGTCTAACCATTTGTTGCGATAATTTTTTGGTAAAATAACTGCTGCTGCATATACAGGTCCTGCTAAACAACCTCTTCCTGCCTCATCACAGCCTGCTTCTATGAGTTGTTTATCATAATAAGGTTTTAGCATCTTGCTTTCGCATTAAGCCACTTGTAATTGAGTAAGTTTAGCCGATTTCAATTTCTCAAGAGCATAATCTAGAGTAACTGTTATTGTTTTTGGCGATTTTTCTTCGCTAGGCACATCAAACATTAAATCAACCATAATAGATTCACAAATACCGCGTAAGCCTCTAGCACCCAATTTAAACTCAATAGCTTTATCTACAATTAAATTTAGCACCTCTTCTTCGAACTCTAATTTAATACCTTCCATTTTAAATAAATGTTTGTATTGTTTAATGAGTGCGTTTTTAGGCTCTGTAAGAATTGAACGTAGTGCTACCTTATCAAGAGGTTTTAAATAGGTTAATACAGGTAAACGCCCTATTAACTCGGGAATTAATCCAAATGATTTTAAATCTTGAGGAGAAACGTATTGCAATAAATTAGCTTTATCTACTTCTTCTTTTGCTACCGAAGCGGTATAACCCATGGCTTGTGTATTAAGTCGTTGAGCAATTTTTTTCTCAATTCCATCAAAGGCGCCACCACAAATAAATAAAATATTGCGTGTATTTACTTGAATCATTTTAGCATCTGGATGTTTTCTTCCTCCTTGAGGCGGAACATTAACTACAGAGCCTTCTAATAATTTAAGCATAGCTTGTTGCACGCCTTCTCCACTCACATCACGAGTAATAGATGGGTTATCACTCTTACGAGCTATTTTATCAATTTCATCAATAAATACAATGCCTCTTTCGGCAGAAGGCACATCATAATCAGCAGCCTGTAATAAACGAGTTAATACATTTTCTACATCCTCACCTACATAACCTGCCTCTGTTAAAACAGTAGCATCTGCAATACAAAACGGAACATTTAATAATTTAGCAATTGTTCGTGCTAATAATGTTTTTCCGGTACCTGTTTCTCCTACTAAAATAACATTTGATTTATCTATCTCAATATCTTCTTTTGTGTTACTTGCATGTGCTACTCGCTTAAAATGATTGTAAACAGCAACACTCAATATCTTTTTAGCCTCATCTTGTCCAATGATGTATTCATCTAAATGTTTTTTTATGTGGTGCGGTTTTAATACATTAAGTGCTTGTTGCACTTGTTGTTGTCCTTTAGCACCAGACTCTTCATTCACAATTTTAAAAGCTTGTGAGATACAAGCATCACAAATATGGCCTGTAACACCTGCAATTAATATTTTTACATCTTTTTTATCTCGCCCACAAAATGAGCAAACAATTGGACCTGATTTAGCCATTTTCTACAACAAATTAAGACTGCAAAGATACTGAAAAAACCACTTGGTTTTGTTTTAAATTTAAAAAGATTATTGTTGTACCAAAACAGTATTTGAAACTTTGTTTTCTAATAATTTAGGCAACTGTTGATGATTTTGCCATTCTTTATCAGTTAAAAAAATATATAAATAATCATCTGTAATATTTATGCCGTTTCTATGGGTGGGGACAAACCATTTTAAATCCCATATTATTCGATAAAAATTAGTACTAGGCTCAAATAACCAATTAACGCCTAATTGTACCTTTTTATTTGGTTGTTCTTGATGCCTTTGTTTTATTATTTGCATAACCTGCTTTGTACTCATATCATATTTCCAATCTTTAAAATAATGGAAAGGTAAATTAACACTTACATTAATAAATAATAAAATGGCACCCAAAGCACTTAAAGCAACCGAAACAAAAGAAGCAGCGCGCTGATGTATATATGCCAATAAAGCACATAAATTTATCATAAACACTACATAATAAAATATAGCAAACCGATGCAAATAATAATCGTTTCCAATAATATAGTGTTGTAATACACTTACCGAAACCATACCAAACAACAGTAAAGAACTAAAAAACGACACCGTGTGTTGTATGGTTAAAAAAACAGTCTTTTTAAATAACATATATCCCGATATGATTAATCCTGTAATAAAAACTACTGTCGACATAATTTTTAATATCAATAATAACTCATCAGATACGGCCTGCTCATAAAACACATCGTAAATAATAGACCGAACAGTGTCAACCATAAAACCATCTTTACCTCCAAAATCAAGTAAAGTAATTCCTGTTAAACGCCGAATGGGTTCAAATAGAAAAACAACATAGCCTATAAAACAAAGAGTGCTTACTTTGTAGAAAGTAATTAGTTGTTGTTTTGTATAACTTTTTTTTACAAAATAATAATTAGTTAATACTATCAGATTTAAAACTACAAACGAAACAACAAAATAGTTAAGCATTGAAAAATTACTAAAGATAGCCAACAACACAGCAATATGATGGTAAATAAGGTGTTTTGCTTTATAGGTTTCTAAATATAAACCGATAAAATATACACTAGTCATTAAAAAACTAACAGATAATCCATAGCCTCGAGCCAATATAAAGAAATCAAGTAAATATGGATTTAATACCAATAATAAATAACCAGGTAATATTAGTCTTGGACAGATTTTAAACAACCACAACAACCCAAAAACACTATAAATAACAAATCCTAAAATAGAAGGCGAACGCAATGCCAATTCATATTTTCCAAATAACATCTCACTATATTTCATTAAAAGAGTGTTTAAAATATGATTATTTAAATAAGGATGCTTAAAAGAAATAATGTCGAAAAATCCTTGATGGACATAGTGCGTATAAGTAAAAGCTTCATCATGTGTAAATGAAGTAATAGATGCTTTATAAATTAAAGCACATAAAACACTCATGGCTACTAATACAGTTAGTATAAAAACGAGAGGCTTATATTTTAATAAACTCAACCACATAAGTAAAGTATTCAAAAGTAAGAGCAATAAACTAAAAACAAAATGTTTTTTTGTTTGAAAAAAATGCTACAAATTATAGCACAGGTCTATTATTTTTTATTGTTCATTTGTGCTCAATATATTTTGTAGTTACTTATAATATTTTGTTGTATGCTAGTTAAAACTTATGGAAGTGCGGTTCATGGAATTATGGCCACTTCAGTAACCGTAGAGGTTAATATTTCACAAGGAATTAATTTTTATTTAGTTGGTTTACCTGATAGTGCTGTAAAAGAAAGTCATCAACGTATTGATGCTGCTTTAAAAAATAATGGATTAAAAATCCCGGGCAAACAAATTACCATTAATATGGCGCCAGCAGACATCAGAAAAGAAGGATCGTCTTATGATTTAACTATTGCGGTGGGCATATTAGCCGCCTCTGAACAAATTAAAAGTGATCGGGTATCAGATTATGTTATAATGGGTGAACTTTCATTAGATGGTGAACTTCGAGCCATAAAAGGTGTATTACCTATTGCAATTAAAGCAAAACAAGAGGGCTTTAAAGGATTAATTGTTCCTGAAGAAAATGCTCGAGAAGCTGCTGTGGTTGAAGGATTGGAAGTATATGGTGTTTCTAAAATTAAACAAGTAATAGATTTTTTTAATGATGAATTGGTATTGCAACAAACCACCATTAACATTGAACAAGAATTTTTAAATAAGATAGATGATCTTGAGTTTGATTTTGCTGAAGTAAAGGGTCAAGAAAATATAAAAAGATCACTTGAGATTGCTGCAGCCGGAGGACATAATGTGATATTGATTGGTCCACCAGGTGCAGGAAAAACGATGCTTAGCAAACGAATGCCATCTATACTTCCGCCTCTTAGTATTGATGAAGCGCTTGAAACCACCAAAATTCATAGTGTGGCAGGAAAAACAAATAAAACCATGGGACTTATTACAACTCGTCCTTTTAGAAGCCCTCACCACACCATAAGTGATGTGGCTTTGGTGGGAGGTGGCATGAATGCTCAACCTGGCGAAATATCTTTAGCTCATAATGGTGTTTTGTTTTTAGATGAATTACCTGAATTTAAAAGAACTGCTTTAGAGGTTATGCGACAACCCTTAGAAGATCGTTTGGTAAGTATATCAAGAGCAAAATTTAGTGTTGAGTATCCCGCTAGTTTTATGTTAATGGCAAGTATGAACCCTTGTCCTTGCGGATATTATAACCACCCCGAAAAAGATTGTGTATGTGCGCCTGGTGTTGTACAAAAATATTTAAATAAAATTTCAGGGCCGCTATTAGATAGAATTGATTTACACGTTGAAGTAACTCCCGTTCCGTTTAGCGAATTACACAAACCTCAAAACAACGAAACAAGCAAACAAATAAGAGAGCGGGTTATTAAAGCTAGACAAATTCAAACACTACGATATAAAAATACAGATGGTATTTATTGTAACGCCCAAATGCGGAGTAAAGATTTAAGACTATACTGTTACTTAAACGAAGCTGGAAGCACTTTGCTTAAAACCGCCATGGAACGATTAGGATTATCAGCAAGAGCTTATGATAGAATATTAAAAGTAGCGCGTACCATTGCCGATTTGGATAATTCGCAAAACATTGAAACAAATCATATAGCCGAAGCTATACAATATCGTAGCCTAGATAGAGATGGTTGGGCAGGTTAATTTTAGTTTATAACCGTTCATCTAATTTACTCGTGTTGTATATCTATTAATTGAGACATTTCAGAGCTATCCGATAATAATTTGATTGTATATAAACCATTCTTAAAATTAGATACATTTATAACATGCTGATCTGTATTTTTTATTTTAGCCTGATATACTATTCTTCCTGAAATATCCATTAATATAACTGTATGTAGGATATTTTCCCGACTCTGTATGTTTAATATAGTAGAAACTGGATTAGGATAAACTTGAACATTAAATAGTGTACTGTTTTCTTTTAAAGAATTTATTGATGATAAATCATAAACTCTTGCAACACCAGCATCAACACCATTCCAAGGAGCACCCACTCCAATAGTATTTGCATCGGGCATACTTACCGAATAACCAAACCACCCACCAGCAGAACTACCGTCAATATTTGTTCCTTTTTGCACCCAAGTACTCCCATTCCAATTATATACCTTAACACGACCCAAATTTATATTATTAGTGTTATAGGGTGCGCCAACTACCATTGTATTTGCATCAAACATGCTTACCGAATAACCAAATTCATCATCAACAGCTTCTCCATCTAAATCAACTCCTTTTTGCACCCAAGCACTCCCATTCCATGTATAAACACGCACGTGACCAGCATTTGAGCCGTTTCCATCATTCCAATTCGCGCCTGCCGCAATTGTATTTGCATCAGGCATGCTTACTGAATAACCAAATTGATCATCTGCTTCTTCACCATTAATATCAATACCTTTTTGTATCCAAGAACTTCCACCCCATGTAAAAACCCTTACATGACCCGCATTTGACCCGCTTCCATCATTATTAATAGCACCAGCACAAATTGTATTTGCATCAGGCATACTTACCGAATAACCAAATTTATCACCTGCTGCTTCACCATCAATATCAACACCTTTTTGCACCCAAGTACTACCGTTCCATGTAAAAACCCTTACATGACCAGCTCTTGAACCAGCGTCATCATTATATGTTGAACTTACAGCAATTGTATTTGCATCAGGCATACTTACCGCCCAGCCTGATTGATCTCCAGAAGCTTCTCCATCAATATCACTTCCTTTTTGCACCCAAGTACTACCGTTCCATGTATAAATGCGAGCATGTCCAGAACTTAATCCGTTTCCATCATTCAGATAAGCGCCAACAGCTAAAGTATTTGAATCGGGCATACACACTGAATTACCAGAATTATCACCAGCAGCCTCTCCATCAATATCATTTCCTTTCTGTACCCAAGTACTACCGTTCCATTTATAAACACGCACATGTCCCGAAAACGAACCATTACCGCCGTTATTTCGTCCACCTACAGCAATTGTATTTATATCGGGCATACTTATGCACTCTCCAAATAAATCTTCAGGATCTTCACCATTTATATCTGTACCTTTTTGAATTTGTGAGTAACCTACACTACTATTTAAAATTATAAATAGAAATAAATAAAAAATATTTGTATTGTTTTTCATTGCAACTTCATTTAATGTTTTAATCAAATGTAAATAAAATTATATCTATTAATAAGCTTTACTAAAAGATTAGATGCGCTAAAAAGTTTCAGCGTTTAATAATTTAACATCTTAACTTGCAATATCCTTTAAAATATATTTTAATTCGTTTAAAATCATTGCAGTTGCTCCCCAAACTATTTTACCATTTGCATCAAAATACGGTGTTTGAATTTTTAATCCCTTGATAGGTTCTAAAGAGGTGTATTTAACGCTTTCTGGTAATAATAGTTTATCTAATTTCCATGATATTAATGAAGCAACCTCTGTGTGATTAGGTTTAAAAATAGGTGCTTTAAGTAAATAAGCCACAAAGGGCGTAACAATAAATTTACTAACCAAGATTGTTAAAGCGCTCAACTCTCCAATAATAATAGGAGTTTCTATACAACCAGTTTCTTCAAAAAATTCACGTAAAGCAGTTGCATTCAAATCTTTATCTCCTATCTCTGCTTTTCCTCCCGGAAATGCAATTTGACCACTATGATGACCGTTATATTTAGAACGTTCAATTAATAAAATATTACATTGATTACGCTCATCAGGAAATAATAATACTATTACTGCACTTTGTTTAAAGTGTTCTGTTTGAGTAATGGCTACTTTTTCTCGGTTTAAATGAGCCATTTGAAACTGAACATCTTCTCCAGGTAATGGTTGTTGTAATTAAACTTGTAATTCTTGTATTATTGATAAAAACATGTTAAACAAAGATAATAGATATTCATAAATTTAAATTCCGTAAATTTGTGGCGCAAAATTTAAACCATGAGCACAATACAATTAAACACTATTGAAGAGGCTATTGCTGATATTAAAGCAGGGAAAGTAATTATAGTGGTAGATGATGAAGACCGAGAAAATGAAGGTGATTTTTTAACCGCAGCTAGAAACATAACGCCAGAGGTGGTTAATTTTATGGCTACACACGGCAGGGGTTTAATTTGTACAGCTATTACCGAAGAGAAGGCAAAAGAACTAAAATTAGACTTAATGGTTTCGTCTAATACAGCTCTTCACGAGACCGCTTTTACGGTTTCGATTGACTTACTTGGCCACGGTTGCACTACTGGAATTTCGGCACAAGATAGGGCAAAAACTATTCAAGCATTAATTAATCCTGAAATGAAAGCTGCTGATTTTGGCAGACCAGGACATATATTTCCTTTAATTGCTAAAACAGGTGGTGTTTTACGAAGAACAGGACACACCGAAGCAACTATTGATTTTGCTAAACTGGCGGGCCTTGAACCATGTGGTGCTTTAGTGGAAATTATGAACGAGGATGGTACCATGGCGCGCCTACCTGATTTAATAAAAGTAGCTAAGCAATTTGATTTAAAAATTGTAAGTATAAAAGATTTAATTGCTTATCGTTTAGCTAAAGAAAGTATTGTTACTCGCCAAGTAGAGGTTAATATGCCTACTCAATTTGGAGATTTTAAATTAATAGATTATAAAGTAGAAATAAACGGCGAAGAACATCTGGCTTTAGTAAAAGGCGAATGGCAACAAAACGAGCCAATATTAGTTCGTGTACATTCATCTTGCGTTACTGGTGATATTTTTGGTTCATGCCGATGTGATTGTGGTCCACAATTACATAAAGCCATGGAGATGATAGAAAAAGAAGGAAAAGGTGTTATTGTGTATATGAATCAAGAAGGAAGAGGAATTGGATTATTAAATAAATTAAAAGCATATAAACTTCAAGAAAAAGGATTAGATACAGTTGAGGCTAATATAGAACTAGGCTTTAAACCCGACCAACGCGATTATGGTGTAGGTGCTCAAATTTTAAGAGACTTAGGGATTAGTAAAATGAAGTTAATGAGTAATAATCCTGTGAAAAGAGTAGGCTTAATTGGTTATGGTTTAGAGGTTGTAGAAAATGTGCCTATTATTATTCCTTCTAACCCGCATAACGAAAAGTATATGCAAACCAAAAAAGAAAAAATGGGACACCGTTTTTAAACCCATACAATATGTCGTTTAATTTTCGCGAAGGAGAAATATTACTCATTAATAAGCCTTACACTTGGTCATCTTTTCAAGCTGTAAACAAATTAAAACACGGACTCAAAAAACACCCTTCATCATTATTAGACGGAAAATACGTTCATTTAAAGATTGGTCACGCTGGAACCCTCGACCCTTTAGCAACAGGACTATTAATTGTGTGTACGGGGAAAAAAACCAAAGAAATTTCTTCATTCCAAAACTTAAACAAAGAATACACAGGTACTTTTTATCTTGGCGCTACCACGCCCTGTTTTGATAAAGAAAAGGAGATTGATGCTCATTATCCAATTTCACATATCACCGAAGAGCTTATAATGAAAACAGCTCAAAAATTTATTGGTATTCAACAACAAACACCTCCTTTATATAGTGCTGTTTTAATAGATGGTACAAGAGCTTATGAATTTGCTCGTGAAGGAAAAGAAGTTGATTTAAAATCAAGAGAAATAGAAATTAAATCATTTGAAATAACAGAAATTAAACTACCTCATGTAAGTTTTAAAATTTCTTGTAGTAAAGGTACTTATATTCGTAGTATTGCTCGAGATTTTGGTAAAGCATTAAATAGCGGCGCTTATTTAACAGAATTATGCCGAACTAAAATTGGAGAATATTCATTAACACAAGCATATAGTCCACAAGCGTTTTTAGATAATGTAGCTTTAACACATTTGCAATAAAATTATATCTTAAAAATTCAAAAAAAATCCAATTTGCAGATTTAATATAATACCTTTGTGTCTAAATGAATTTAAAAACAAATAATTATCTAATATTAAAATCATTTTTGATTGGTGTATTTGTTTTGGGGATTTTTTCATCTGTTGTTATACAATATATCCAATCACAAGAAACGTCTATTGTTATATTACTAAACAACGATGGAATAATTCAAAAAGATAATGGGGTCATCTCATACGAAATAGAAGAAACAGATTCTGCAATTAATTATATTGTTATACAGGTAATTCAACCTATCGAACAGTTAGATTTTGAAAATAAAAAATATAACCTTCCAATTATTTTAAACTCAAAAACCTCTCCGCCTCCTAAGCAAACTTGTTAATCCATTTTATTGGAGGTTTTTTAAAGTTTATCAAAGCACAATCTTGTGCGTTATTTTAAAATTAATTTTATCGTGAAAACATCTTTAATTGCATTAAGCACTAGTATATTTTTTTTAACTGCCTGTAACAACACTAACACCACCATTAAGGAAAAAGAAACTTTTCCCACTACAACCGTAATAAGTATTGATACTTCTATATTTCTTGATTACGTTTCTGAAATTCATGCCATTCAAAATGTAGAAGTAAGAGCTCGTGTGAGTGGTTATTTAGAAAAAATTCATATCGACGAAGGCGCCTCTGTGTCAGAAGGACAAATATTGTTTTCTATAAACAACAGAGAATACGCTGAAGAGTTAGCAAAAGCAAAAGCTTTATATAAAAGCGCTATTGCCGAAGTGGACGCTGCAACGCTCGAATTAAATAACGTACAAGAATTGGCAAATAAAAAAATAGTTTCAACTACAGAAGTAGCTTTGGCTAAAAATAAACTTGAAGCTCAAAAAGCTAAAATGGATGAAGCTTTCGCCCACCAAGCTTATGTACAAATTAAACTTAATAATACTGAAATTAAAGCGCCTTTTACTGGCGTAATAAATAGAATACCTCACAAAATTGGAAGTTTAATTGAAGAAGGCACGCTTCTTACAAGTATTTCTCAAAATGATGAAGTGTTTGCTTATTTTGATGTTTCAGAAAAAGAATATCTCAATTATGCCAAAAATTTAAAATCAGATAGTACAACATCTAAATATGTTTCTCTAATCTTAGCAGATGGTAGCGAGCACGATCAAATAGGAGTTATTGAAACTGTAGAAGGCATTATTGATGAACAAACAGGGAATATTGCGTTTAGAGCACGTTTTAAAAATCCAGGGAAAATTATAAAACATGGCGCAAGTGGTAGGGTTCGATTAAGTAAAAAATTTGAAGATGTAGTGATAATTCCACAAAAAGCAACTTTTGAAATACAAGATAAATTGTATGTATATGTTGTTGATAAAAACAATAAAATACAAATTCGAAATATCGAGGCCCTTGCCAGATTACCACACTTATTCCTTATCAAAAAAGGCATACAAACCGGCGAACATATTTTATACGAAGGTATTCAGAATGTAAAAGTTGATATGGAAATTACTCCTCAAACAATTAATATGCGACAAATTATTAAAGAATTAGCCGGTAAATAAAATATTATGTTTAAAAAATTTATACAACGCCCCATACTTTCACTTGTAATTTCGTTGTTTATTACATTATTAGGATTGTTGGCTGTTTTTCAATTACCAATAACTCAATATCCCGATATTGCACCTCCCGCAGTAAATGTAACTACTAAATATACAGGCGCAAATGCCGAAGTGTGTTCTAAAGCCGTTGTGATTCCTTTAGAAAGAGCTATTAATGGTGTTCCTGGAATGGATTACATGACCTCGGTTTCTGGAAATGATGGTACAAGTATTATACAAGTATATTTTAAAATAGGAACAAATCCTGATTTAGCAGCAGTAAACGTACAAAACCGTGTAGCTACCGTATTAGATGAGTTACCTGAAGAAGTTATAAAAGCGGGTGTATCTACTGAAAAAGAAGTTAATAGCATGTTGCTTTATTTAAACTTATTAAGTAGTGATACTACTATTGATGAAAAATTTATTTACAACTTTGCTGATATAAATGTTTTAGCAGAGCTTAAGCGTATTGATGGGGTTGGTTTTGCTGATATTATGGGACAAAGAGAATATGCTATGCGCGTGTGGCTTAAACCTTCAAAACTAGATGCTTATGAAATATCAGCAGAAGAAATAGTTACTCAATTAAAGGCTCAAAATGTTGAAGCTGCTCCAGGTAAAATAGGTGAAAGTTCGGGTAGAAAATCACAATCATTACAATATGTTTTACGATACACCGGAAAATTAACACAAAAAGAACAATATGAAAACATCATCATAAAAACAACTTCAACTGGTGAGATGTTACGTCTAAAAGACGTAGCAGATATCGAATTTGGTTCGTTAGATTATGATGTGCTTTCAAAAGAAAATGGTCAGCCTTCGGCAGCTATTGTCTTAAAACAAAGACCGGGATCAAATGCCAGCCAAGTTATTAAAAACATTAAAACTAAAATGGAATTTCTTAAAGAAACGTCTTTTCCTCCTGGAATGGATTACACTATCAGTTATGATGTTTCACGATTTTTAGATGCATCTATACACGAAGTAATTAAAACATTAATTGAAGCATTTTTATTAGTGGCATTGGTTGTGTTTATCTTTCTTCAAGATTGGCGATCTACGCTTATTCCAGTTTTAGCTGTGCCTGTATCACTCATAGGTACTTTTGCGTTTATGCAATTATTTGGTTTTTCTATTAACTTACTTACTTTATTTGCGCTTGTTTTAGCTATTGGAATCGTGGTGGATAATGCTATTGTGGTGGTAGAAGCTGTTCATTCCAAAATGGAAGAACATAATTCAGATCCAAAAACAGCCAGTATGCAAGCCATGGGAGAAATAGGCGGGGCAATCATTGCAATTACTTTAGTTATGTCTGCTGTTTTTATTCCTGTTGCGTTTTTAAGTGGGCCGGTAGGTGTATTCTACAGGCAATTTTCAATAACAATGGCTATTTCTATCATCATATCTGGTGTTAATGCCCTTACTCTTACTCCTGCATTGTGTGCTATTATTTTAAAAAACCCACACCATCACACTAAGCCTAATAATTTATTAAGCAAGTTTTTTGATAAGTTTAACTATTATTACTTAACTATTTCTGAAAAATATAGAAATGTTTTAGGTTTATTTTTAAATAGGCGCACTGTTACCTTGGCTGTATTGGTAGTGTTTTGTGTTTTAACTTGGGGTGTTGCAAAAATATTACCTACTGGCTTCATTCCTTCAGAAGATCAAGGAACTATTTATGCAAATGTTACTACACCTGTTGGTGCTACTCTAGAAAGAACAGAAGCAGTGATGTTTGAAATAGATGAAGTTGCAAAAACTATCGAAGAAATTGAGTCAACATCTACACTAGCTGGTTTTAGTATGATGACAGATGGTTCTGGGGCATCTTTTGGAATGAGCACAATTAGTTTAAAAGCTTGGAAAGATAGAAATAAAACAGCTGATGAAATTATTGCGCTTCTAGAAGAAAAAACAAAACATATTAAAGATGCCGAGATACAATTCTTTCCTCCACCCGCGGTTCCAGGGTTTGGTAATGCTAGTGGATTTGAACTACGCTTGTTAGATAAAACGGGCTCAGGTAATCTGCAACAAACATACGATGTAACTCTAAAATTTATAGAAGAGGTAAAAAAGCGTAAAGAAATAAAAGACATTTTTACAAGCTTTAATCCTACATTTCCACAATACTTGATTCATATTGATCAAGATATAGCTTCAAAAAAAGGTATATCGGTGGATAATGCCATGAGTAATTTACAAACACTAATGGGGAGTTTTTATGCAACTAATTTTATTCGATTTGGACAAATGTATAAAGTAATGTTGCAAGCCGATCCAAAATATAGAGCACAACCAGAAGATATATTAAAATTGCGAGTTAAAAATAAAGATGGAGAAATGGTTCCGTATTCTTTATTCAGTAAAATAGAAAGAATATATGGTCCTGAACAACTAACTCGTTACAACATGTACACTTCGGCAATGTTGAATGGAGAAGCGGCAGATGGATATAGTAGTGGTGATGCTATTAAGGCTATTGAAGAAGTGGCAAAAAACACATTACCTCGTGGTTATAGTTATGATTGGTCGGGAATGACGCGCGAAGAAATCGCATCAGGCAATCAGGTTATATTTATTTTTTCAATTTGTTTAATTTTTGTGTATTTACTTTTATCGGCCCAATATGAAAGTTTCTTGTTGCCGCTTCCTGTTCTTTTGTCTTTGCCAGTAGGTATTTTTGGCTCCTTATTTTTATTATGGATTTTAGGATTAGAGAATAATATTTACGCACAAGTGGCCATGGTTATGCTTATTGGTTTATTAGGCAAAAACGCGATTTTAATTGTTGAATACGCTATAATAAAACAAAAACAAGGCTTAAGTTCTATTGAGGCGGCTAAAGAAGGCGCAATGGCTCGTTTAAGACCAATTTTAATGACCTCGTTTGCTTTTATTGCCGGGTTAATTCCTTTAATGATGGCTTCTGGAGCCGGCGCTATTGGAAATAAAACTATTGGAACAGCGGCAGCAGGCGGTATGTTATTTGGAACTGTTTTCGGAGTGCTCATCATTCCTGGTCTCTATGTTATGTTTGCAAAAAACAAGCCTAAACATAAAAAACATTAATAACCTTTATAGTAATTAAACATGATTAAACTAAAAATATATTTTTCATTCATTGGTATGCTTATTATTCTTTCGTCATGTAAAAGCACCCAATTACAAACAGAAACAGTTTACAATAAAATTCCAAAAACATTTCATTCGACATCTGACTCAGTGTCTAAACCAATTATTAAATGGAAAGAATTTTATTTTGACCCTTATTTAATTGCTTTAATTGACAGTGCGCTTATACATAATTTTGATTTAAAATTAGCCCTTCAAAAAATAGAAGTTTCAAAAGCAAATTTAAAATCTAATAAAGGTATTAGGTTGCCAGAATTGGGTGCAACGGTTTCTGCTAGTCAACGTAAGTTTGGTGATTATACAATGGATGGTGTTGGAAATTATGATTCTAATTTATCTCCCAACTTAAATGATAAACAAAAAATACCAAACCCCTACCCCGACTATATGGTTGGATTTCAAACATCGTGGGAAATTGACTTGTGGGGAAAATTAAAAAATAAAAAGAAATCAGCAGCTAATCAATTTATTGCGTCTCAATACGGAAAAGATTTAATAATTACGCAATTAATAGCTGAAATTGCAAGTTCTTATTTTGAGTTACTTGCCTTAGATAAAGAAATACAAATTTTAAATGATAATATAAATTTACAACAAGCCGCGTTAGAGCTTGTGATGGCACAAAAAGAAGTAGGTAGAGCGAATGAACTAGGCGTAAGCATGATGAAGGCTCAATTATTAAACTCAAAAGTATTTCACACTAAGGTTGAGCAAGAAATTATAAATATCGAAAGTCATTTAAATTATTTATGTGGTATTTATCCTAAAACCATTTCGCGCGATACGGCATTTTTAGCTAAGAACATTCAAAAAATTATTGAAACGGGTGTGCCTAGCGATTTATTAAAAAACAGACCTGATATAAAACAAGCTGAATACATTTTAAAATCTGCTAATGCCGATTTAAAATCTGCACAAGCGGCTTTTTACCCAACTTTAAATATTAATGCAAATTTAGGATTACAAGCGTTTAATTCATTATTGTTACTAGAAACGCCTGCTTCCTTGGCTTATGGTGTTTTTGGTGGATTAACAGCGCCTTTACTAAATCGTAGAAAGATTAAAGCCGAATTAATGCTTAGTAAAGCTGAACAAAAACAAGCTTATATAAATTATGAAAAAACAATAAATACCGGCTTTAAAGAAGTTTTTGTTTCAGTAAATAACATAAAAAACAGTCAATCTATGTTATTATTAAAAAATGAAGAGTCTAACATTTTAAAAGAAAGTATCAGCACTGCACAAGATTTATTTAAAGCAGGTAGAGCTAATTACTTAGAAATTATAACGGCACAAAAAAACACACTGCAATCTCAAATAGAACTTATTGATTTATTTAAACGTCAAAACCTAGCGCTTATTAATCTTTATAAATCAATTGGAGGGGGTTGGCAATAAAATATATTAGTCGTCTGTTGGCTCGGCTGCTTGTTGAAAACTCGCTTTTTTAGCTTTTACTTTTTTAGGCCAAAGTACATTAATTAATTCGTTATGCACACTTACCAATGAACGACTCATTCCATTAATAATATCTACATCTTTATTTGAATTATTTTTCCAAGTGCGTGCTACTTCTTCATAAGTACCATCTTCGCGAATAATATAACATTTAAGTAATTTACCTTTCAATACTTCTGCTTTTCCATTATAACAATTAGCTTTAGGTCCAACTCGTATGGTTATAATTACATCAGTATAAACGCCATCAGCCACTTCCTCGGCGCCTCTTTCTTCAAATCTAATAGCCCATTTATTATAACAATTTAATTCTCTTGGTTCTTCTTTTTGAGCTTTCACCGAAGTAAATGCACATAATACGACAACTGTATAAAGTAGTTTTTTCATCATAACCTCTTGTTTTTTAGAAAGCTAAATATACAAATTATCTTATTTAAAATACTAGCAATCTATTTTTTTAATTCTATCAGTGTGTCTGCCGCCTTCAAATTGTTCGGTTAAAAAAGCGTCTATGCATTTTTGGGCTTCTTGAGTAGTAATATATCTTGCTGGTAGAGTTAAAATATTTGCATCATTGTGTTGGCGCGCTAGCGCCGAAATTTCAGCATTCCAGCATAAAGCAGCTCTAATACCGTTGTGTTTATTAGCACTCATATTTATTCCATTACCACTTCCACACATTAATATACCAAAATCAACTTCTTTATTTAATACAGCTATTGCTACAGCATGTCCAAAATCTGGATAATCTGCTCTTTCAGAACTATAACAACCCTTATCTATTATTTCTATACCTTTAGATTTTAAATATGTTATTAATTCTTCTTTTAATTCAAATCCAGCATGGTCGCTTCCTATAGCTATTTTCATAATAAAATAATTTTAATTTACTTAATTTAATTTTGTTTAAAATTAATAATCAACGTTAATTAACACTCAAAAATACAGTTATTGAAAATGAGTACTTTATACTATATGCGAATTAACAAAATAACTGTGTAAAATTAAATTTATGGTTAATAAGTTTCGGTAATTATTTACTCAATTGTTAATAGCTATTTTCATTAATTAAATTCTTTAACTATCAAAATTTATTTTCAAGTATTATTTAGATTATATTATTCATTTATTATCGTTTTATTAACCGTATTTTTTACTTCTACAATATATTTATATTAACTATCATTGATTAAAATCAGTTTGTTAATTATGATAGATAATCTTTATTTTCAATAAATTAGTAATAAATAAAGCGTGTAATAATTGTTAATTAGATGTTATTATTATAAAAAGCAACCTATTAAAAATGTAATTTTACACAGTATTAACAGCTTATAATATACTACCATAATTTTAAATTTAATTTTCTTTATATTATATATTATGAATTTAGAAAAAGGATACATCGAAAAAAAAATTGATCCGACTCTTGATTTATTCAAAGAGATTTCGCATCTTAAGAAAGAAAAGAATGCAATCATCTTAGCGCATTACTATCAAGATCCTGATATTCAGGATATTGCAGACTTTATTGGAGATAGTTTAGGGCTTGCTCAACAGGCTGCAAAATCAAATGCTGATATCATTTTATTTGCCGGTGTTCATTTTATGGCTGAAACAGCTAAAATTTTAAAACCAAAAGCAAAAGTTTTAATTCCTGATTTGAATGCTGGATGTTCTTTAGCTGATTCTTGTCCTCCTCAAAAATTTTCTGATTTTATTCAATCACATCCACATCATGTAGTATTAAGTTATATTAATTGTAGTGCTGATATAAAGGCATTAACTGATATTATTGTAACATCATCTAATGCTGTGCAAATAGTTGAATCTTTTCCAAAGGATCAAAAAATAATTTTTGCACCCGATAAAAATTTAGGTGCTTATATTAATAAGCTTACAGGAAGAAATATGATATTATGGAATGGTAGTTGCGAAGTACATGAAATTTTTAGTTTAGAAAAATTAATTCAATTAAAAGCACAACACCCTAAAGCTATAACTTTAGCTCATCCAGAATGCGAAGAAGCTATTTTACAACATGCAGATTTTATTGGTAGTACATCAGCTTTATTAAATTACAGTAAAAAATCAAATGATAAAGAATTTATTGTTTTAACTGAACCTGGTATTATTTATCAAATGGAAAAAGCAAGTCCTGATAAAACTTTTATTCCGGCACCGCCTAATAATAATTGTGCTTGTAATAATTGTCCTTATATGAAACTAAATACATTAGAAAAAATTTATATTGCTTTAAAATATGAGCAACCAGAAATTTTAATGGATGAGGTTTTAATGCTAAAAGCTAAACAACCTATAGATAAAATGCTTGAATTATCTGCAAAATTTGGACTTTAAATAAATTATTATTTTTCATTTAAATATTCTAAATTAGTAGATTAATTATTTTTTAGTGAAGTTGTTCAAACACAATATGCTCTTATTTATTTCAAATTACTATGTAGTAATTTGCTGTTTCATTTTTTTAAATATAAATCTTATTTCTCAAACTATTAATCCAAATGGATATAATATATTTTATTACGAAAATGGAGCTAAATCTTCAGAAGGAACTATGCGAGATGGAAAAGCAGATGGTTATTGGAAAAATTATTATAAAAATGGAAATTTAAAAATAGAAGGAAATCGTAAAAATTTTCAATTAGATAGTATTTGGAAATTTTATAATGAAAAAGGTAAATTAACTAAATCTGTTAATTACCAAGAAGGAAAAAAAAGTGGCTATACACTTAATTTCGATACTAATCAATTAGTTATAAGTAAAGAATTATTTGTAAATGATATTAAGCAAGGTAATACTGTTACTTTTTATCAATCTGGTAAAACAAAATTAATAACACCTTATGTTAAAGGAAAACCAGATGGCTATGCTTATGAATATTCAGAAGATTCATTGATTATTTCAATAATGAAATACCAAGGTGGAATTTTAGCAAGTGTTGAACGTATAAATAGAAAAGATGAAAATGGAAAAAAGCAAGGAGTTTGGAAAGAATTTTATAACGATGGTAAATTAAAAGAAGAAAAAAAATATAATGATGGTGTTATAAATGGATATGTAAAAACTTTTGATATTAAAGGAAATTTAATTAATACTCAAAAATTTAATAATGGTAAACAAGTTAAAAATGCTCCTGAATTAGCAAAATTAGATGTATTTAAAGATTATTACGAAGATGGAACCATGAAAGATGAAGGTGGTTATATTAACGATATACCTGTTGGTACGCATTATCATTATAAACAAAAATATGTATGTGATTCGTTGCCAGTATCAAGAGATGATACAAGTGATGTAATGATCAAAAAATATGTTTGCAGAAACCATCCAGTACCCGATTCAGCTATTATTTATGAAGAAGGTATAAAATTAGCTTATGGCGCTGTAGATAGTTTAAGAAATAAAATAGGAATTTGGACTGAATATCATAATTCTGGTGAATTTAGAGGTAAAGGTTTATATGCTAATGATAAACGTGTAGGCGAATGGATATTTTATTACCCAAATAAACAAATTGAACAAAAAGGAAAATATGATAAAAAAGGAAGGGCTCAAGGTGAATGGAAATGGTATTATGAAAATGGTGCTTTAATGCGCGATGGAATTTATATTGATAATAAAAGAGATGGTATAATGACTGAATATACCGAAGACGGTAAAATTATTACTAAAGGAGAATTTATTGAAGATTTACAAGAAGGGCTTTGGGTATATGAAACTCCAGAATATAAAGAAATAGGTAAATATGTAAATGATAAACCAGACAGCCTTTGGAAAAGCTACTACATGCCAAAAGAAAAATTAAGATTTGAAGGTAAATTTTTAAATGGCGATCCCGAAGGAAAACATGTGTGGTATTACGAAAATGGCAGAAAATGGATAGAAGGTTTTTATGTTGGTGGTATGAAACAAAACGATTGGAAATTTTATGATGAAAGAGGTGTAAATTATTTAACTATTTTTTATGAAAACGATATTGAAAGAAAATTTCAGGGTATTAAAATATTACCAACATACGAAGAAAGTTTAAGAGACTATTCACCTGTAAACCAAAAACCAGACAAAACTATTCTTTTAGATAATCCTAAAAATGAGAAAACAACCGAAGAATAAAAGTAATTCTTCAAAAAAAATAATACAGATACAAGATGATAATAAATCATTAATAGCTGTATTAGATACATTACCTATTGGGGTTGTTATTTTTTCAGTAACTAAAGGAACTATTTTATTTACCAATAAATTGGCTTTAAAAATTTTAAAACCTAACTCTAATTTTAAAAAGAAAATTACTGAACATACTATTTTTGAATTTCTTTTACCACAATATCATAAACGCATTAAAGAAAACAATAAACGTATTTTTAATGGCGAAGAATTTATTCCCTATGAACTAAAAATTAAAAACGCGAAAAATGAAATTATTGATTTAGAAATAAAATCTACGCCTCTAATTTTTAATGGACAAAATGCTATTCAAACTATTTTTAAGGATGTTTCAGAAGTAGTTAAGTATAGAAATAAACTTATTGAATCAAACAATAAATTAGAACTTATTACTAAAAACGCCAACGATTTAATTTATTTTTATACTTATCATCCTCAACCTAAATATTTATATATTAGTCCTAATGTAAAAGATATTTTAGGTTACGATCCAGATGAGTTTTATAAAAATCCGTTTTTATGCGCTTTTAATACACCCAATGAAAAGGAATTTACTAAGCTAGAAAAAAGTATAAGTAAACTTCAAAAATCAGGTAAATTAAAAAACACAACTCATATCTCACAATATAAAACTAAGTCTGGTAAATTAATTTGGCTAGAAGACAATTACTCACCCATTTTTAATGAAAACGGAAAAATTGAATTTATACTTGGTATTAGCAGAGATATTACAAAAGAGAAAATCATAAAATTAGAATTAGAACAAAAGTGGATTAATTATAAAAATTTAATTGATTCTTCACCCGTTGGAATTTATATTCATAAAGGTGTTTGCCTATACTGTAATGTTAAAGCTTTAGAAATAGTAGAAGCTAAAAATACTAAAGCTGTAATTGGTAAAAATGTAATTGAATTTATTGTTCCCGAAGAAAGAGAAATTGCTATTGAAAGAATTTCGAGTGCAATAAAAGGAACTGAACAAGTTACTAGAAATTATAAAATTAAAACATTAAAAGGTAATTATAAAATTGTTGAGTTAAGAACAACACCATTTATGTTTAATGGCGAAACATGTGTACAAACAACCGCCATTGATGTAACGGCTCAACAACAATTATCAAAAGAGATTATTAGAGCCGAATTAGCCGAAGAATCTAATAAATTATTAAAAAATGAAATTGCCACCAGAGAAAAAGCTGAAATAGAATTAATTAATCAATCAGCCAAACTTCAAGCAATTTTTGAAAGTGGTAATCAATTAATTTGGACTGTAAATAAAGAATATTTATTTACTTCTTTTAATACCAATTTTGTAAATTCAATGTTTGAGTTATATAAAATTAAACCCGAACTATATAAATATTATAAACCACATCATACTAAAGAAGGATTAAAATACCATAAATGGTGGATTGAAAAATATGATACAGTTTTTGAATCAGGAAAAGGAATAGAATTCACCACCGAACAAAAATCAAATAATGGAAAAATATATTATCGTCAAATATTTATTCAACCTATTTTAAAAAATAATAATGTAGTTGAACTATCTTGTATCTCTCATGACATTACTGAATTAACCTTCTTACAAAATGAGGCGATTAACCAAGCCTCAAAATTAAATTCAATATTTGATAACTCCTCTCACTCAATATGGACTATAGACAGAGACTATAATTTAACTTCATTTAATAATCAATTTTCAAAATTATTTAAAAATCATTTAGGCAATCTTCCTTTATTAAACAAGGCTATACACGAACAAATACCCATTGAATTTAGAACAGAGTATAAAACTTATTGGTATAGTTTATATGACAAAGTATTTGCTGGCAATTCATTAAAATTTGAAACAAAAACCATTGATTTAAATGGTAATACATCATATATAGAAGTTTTTTTAAATCCAATAAAAAATGCTGTAGGTGAAATTCTCGAAATCGCCTGTTTATCTAGTGATATTACCGAACACAAGCTATTTGAACAACAAATAATTAACCAATCCGCTAAACTTAAAGCTATTTTCGAAAGCGGAAGCCAGCTCATGTGGACTATCACTAAAGATTTAAAAATAACATCTTTTAATCAAAATTATGCAGATGCTGTTTTTGATTTATACAATTATTATCCTGAAATTGGTAAATCTATTCGTGGTAATCAAACAAAACCATATCAATCTATTTGGGATGAAAAATATCAAATAGCTTTTGAAGGTAAACCTGTTGAGTTTATTTCTGAACGGGTAAACCTAAGGGGTGAAAAAGTTATTCGTCAAATGTTATTACACCCAATAAAAGATAATCAAGGAAATGTGATAGAAGTAAGTGGTATTGGCTTTGATATTACCGAAAATAAGTTGAACGAAGATCGCATTTCTCAATCATTAAAAGAAAAAGAAGTGCTTTTAAAAGAAGTTCATCATCGTGTTAAAAACAATATGCAGGTAATTTCAAGTATTTTAAATTTACAATCCTCGTATGTTACCGATGTTTATGCTCTTAATTTATTAAAAGAGTGCCAAAACCGTATAAAATCCATGTCTTTTATACACGAGAGTTTATATCAAAGTAAAAATTTTGAATTAGTTAATTTTACAGAGTATATATCTACTTTGGCCAAAAATTTGGTTCATTCATATACCCTAATCAATAAAAACATAAAATTAATTTTAACACTAGATAATTTAAGCTTAAACCTTGATTTATCTATACCTTGCGGACTTATTATTAATGAAATTATATCTAATTCATTAAAATATGCCTTTTCTCATAAAACAGATGGAATAATCTTTGTAACTTTGCGTGTTATAAATCAAAAAGTGTCTCTCGAGATAGGTGATAATGGAATAGGAATTCCTGAAAACTTTGATATTAAAAACTCATCGTCTCTCGGCTTACAATTAGTTGATACTTTGATTGAACAAATTGGTGGCTCTTATAATTTAATTAGGAAAAACGGTACTATTTTTAATATAGAATTTAATATATAATAAATGGAAAACATCAGTAATAGTAACATAAATATTTACATCGTAGAAGATGAAAGTATTGTAGCTAAAGATATTCAAAACAGTTTAAAAAAATTAGGTTATAACGTGCTGGGCATTAGTAATAACGGTGCCGATGCTATTAAAAATATAGTTGATTTAGAACCTAACATAGTTTTAATGGATATTATGATTAAAGGCCCTATGACCGGAATTGATGTGGCTGAAACAATTAAAAAAGAATATAATATCCCAGTAATATTTTTAACAGCTTACGCTGATGAAAGCACCTTAGCAAAAGCAAAAATTACCGAACCTTATGGTTATATTTTAAAGCCTTTTAAAGAAATTGATTTACATTCTACTATTGAAATGGCTTTATATAAACATAAGAAAGATACCGAAGTTCAAAAAGAACGTGATTTCTTATATTCTTTAGTTGAAAATAAAGATGATGCATCAAAAGATATTTTATTTGTAAAATCTAATAGCCGTTTAGTAAAGGTTAATCTTAAAGACATTTTTTATGTTGAAGCGCTTAAAGATTATGTGGTATTAAACACACAATATACACGCTATACTATACACTCTACAATGAAAGACATTGAGAAAAAATTAGATAATGGTGATTTTATTCGCGTGCACCGTTCGTTTATAGTTAGAATAGATAAAATTCAAACTATCGAAAATCAAACAGTGGTGCTTGAAGAAAACAAAAAAGTTATTCCTATTGGCGGACTGTATAGAGATGAATTATTAGCGCGTTTAAATATGATTTAATAAATCAAATTAATAACATTCTGTTATTAGTACTTTATATTTTATAAGTTCTTTAAATTGAATTTTCATTACGATATTATAGTAGTTGGTGCTGGTCATGCAGGTTGTGAGGCAGCAGCAGCAGCGGCAAACATGGGCTCAAAAGTGTTGCTTTTAACCATGAATATGCAAACCATTGCTCAAATGAGCTGTAATCCAGCCATGGGCGGCATTGCCAAAGGCCAAATTGTTCGTGAGATTGATGCCTTAGGAGGATATAGCGGAATAGTTTCTGATAAATCAGCAATACAGTTCAGAATGTTGAACAGAAGTAAAGGTCCGGCTATGTGGAGTCCTCGTACTCAAAACGACAGAATGTTATTTGCTGCTACCTGGAGAGAAATGCTAGAACAAACACCTAATGTTGATTTTTGGCAGGATATGTGTCGCCAATTAATCATCTCTAAAGATGGTAAACGGGTTGAGGGTGTTGTTACAGGAATGGGTATTGAGTTTAAAGCTAAAGCAGTTGTTTTAACCAACGGTACATTTTTAAATGGCTTAATCCATATTGGTGAGAAACAATTAGGTGGTGGAAGAAGCGGAGAATCAGCGAGTTACGGAATAACTGAACAATTAGTATCACTTGGTTTTGAGAGTGGGCGAATGAAAACTGGAACACCACCCCGTGTAGATGGTAGAACATTAGATTACTCTAAAATGGAGGTTCAAGAAGGAGACGAGGCTATTGATAAGTTTTCATATTTAGAAAACACCTCCCCTTTTTATGCGGATTCTAAAGGAGATAAATCAAAACTAAAAAAACAAATACCCTGTCATATTACTTATACTAATAAAGATGTTCATGAGGTACTAAAAACAGGTTTTGAAAAATCACCCATGTTTACGGGTAGAATTCAAGGCCTTGGACCAAGATATTGCCCAAGTATTGAGGATAAGATCAATCGCTTTTCTGAAAGAGAAAGACATCAAATTTTTGTAGAACCTGAGGGCTGGAATACTGTTGAAATTTATGTAAACGGGTTTTCTACATCCTTACCCGAAGAAGTTCAATATAAAGCCCTACAATTAATCCCAGGATTTGAAAAAGCTAAAATGTTTCGACCGGGTTATGCTATTGAGTATGATTATTTCCCCCCTACCCAATTAAATTTAACACTTGAAACTAGACTGGTTGAAAATTTATATTTTGCCGGACAAATTAATGGCACTACCGGTTATGAAGAAGCAGCTTGTCAAGGTCAGATGGCAGGAATAAACGCACACCTTAAAATAAATGAGAAGGATCCTTTTGTGTTATTAAGACATCAAGCATATATAGGTGTTTTAATAGATGATTTAGTTACAAAAGGAACCGAAGAACCTTACCGTATGTTTACATCTCGTTCCGAGTATCGCTTGTTGTTACGTCAGGATAATGCAGATATTCGTTTAACAGCTTTATCAAATCAAATAGGATTAGCATCAGAGCAAAGATATGTAGTGGTTCAAAATAAAATAAGACACGCACAACAAATCATACAGTATTTTAAAAATAATAGTGCCGAGCCAGAACAAGCAAATCCATATTTAGATAGTATAAACTCTGCCCCTCTTACACAAAAGTGGCGTTATTTTAATGTGCTTTCTCGCCCCGATGTTTCAATCTTAGGTTTGGCTAAAGTTTGCCCCGATGTTTCAAATTTAATCAGTGAGTTTAGTGACGAAACAATACAGCAAGCAGAAATATTAATGAAATATGAAGGTTATATTGAACGCGAAAAAGAAAATGCCGATAGAATGATTAAGTTAGAGAATTTTAAACTAAAATCTGATTTTGATTATAAATCAATTCCTAGTTTGTCTTTAGAAGCTAGAGATAAACTTTCTAAACTTAAACCAAGCACAATCGGTCAAGCTAGCCGAATTTCTGGAATTAACCCGGCAGATATTTCGGTTTTATTAGTACATTTGGGAAGATAATTAATAAATGTTTCACGTGGAACGTTTAGTTACAAATAAATTATTTCGTTTTTAATATGTTATCAATTCATAACTGCATTGTGTGTGGCTCCACCCAATTCGAACCTTTTCTATCGTGTAAAGACTATACGGTTAGTCAAGAAGTTTTCCAATTAGTTTCTTGTAAATCTTGTGGATTTAAGTTTACCAATCCTCGACCTGAAGATGCCGTAATTGGAAATTATTATAAAGCCGAATCTTATGTGTCGCATACAAACACTAAAAAGGGATTAATTAATAAATTGTATCACAGTGTAAGAAACTACACGCTTAAACAAAAAGTAAAACTAATTAACTCATATGTTTCACGTGGAACAATTTTAGATTACGGTTGTGGGACCGGCATGTTTTTAAAGGCTTGTGTAAATAATGGCTGGAGTGGGTTTGGAATGGAGCCAGATAACGAAGCCCGAGAAATAGCCAAGGGTAATTGTACAAACGTCTTTTCAGATAAATCACAACTCCTATCAAATATAAGTGATATCAAATTTAATGCTATTACATTGTGGCATGTTTTAGAACATGTAACCGATATGAAGGATACTTTATCCTTTTTTAAAAATAAGCTGTGTTCTAATGGTGTTTTAATTATTGCTGTTCCTAATCACTTGTCTTATGATGCAAAGCATTATCAAGCTTATTGGGCGGCTTATGATGTGCCCCGACATATTCATCATTTTGATATAAGTTCAATGACAGCATTATTAAAGAATTATGGATTTAAACTCATTGAGACGAAAGGAATGAAGTTTGATAGTTTTTATGTAAGCATGTTAAGCGAGAAGTATAAGACAGGAAAAATGAATCTTTTAAGAGCATTCTACACAGGGTTAATTTCTAATTTAAAGGCAAAAGATAGTACCGAATACTCAAGTACTATTTATGTTTTCAAACATCAATAAAAAGGTTCCACGTGAAACTATTAAGTCATTTGATTTTTCAAATGGCTTTTTTATTTATCTTTGATTGTATGATAAGAATTTGTAATAAGTATAATTTCTCTAAGTATATTTTAGCTCAAGATAAAATCATAATCTGTGTTTTTATTTTTGTTCGAATTTATTTATACGTATTTGATTAAATAAAAGATTATTTTTGGAACCGAAACTTAAATGAATTCTATTATGAAAATTATAAAAATAACCATTGTTTTCCTGTTTTTGTTTAATCCTATGTTTTGTCAGCAAATCATGGATTCTGTTCCTAAGCACGAAACATTTACTGTTCAATCTGTAAATCTTAATGAACTAAGAACCATAAATGTTTGGTTGCCCAAAGAGTATATAACTAGTCAAGATTCGTTTCCGGTAATGTATATGGCAGATGGAGGTATTATTGATGAGGATTTTCCTCATGTTGCAAATACAATAGCACAATTGATAGCGCAAAAACAAATACCTCCAATGATTTTGGTTGGAATACAAAACACTCAAAGGCGTCGTGATTTAACTGGACCAACTGAGGTTGAATCTGATAAAAAAATTGCACCAGTGGTTGGTGGCTCCAATCAATTTCGTTTATTTATAAAATCTGAGCTTTTTCTTGAAATTGAAAAACGGTATAAAACTAATTCTAAAAAAGGAATTTTGGGAGAATCTCTGTCTGGATTATTTGTAATGGAAACCTTTTTAATGGAGCCAGAAATGTTTGATTATTATATTGCTTTTGATCCTTCGTTATGGTGGAATTGTATGCTTCCCTTTTTTTCGGACCATTCAAAAATAGAATTTTTTTTTGATTTCAAATATTAGTGCTTAAAAAGTTATTTCCAACTTCAGGTCTTTTGGTCTTGGCAAGGGCCGACCAAGACCTTCG
>JADLER010000067.1 GCA_020846025.1 Bacteroidia bacterium
AACAAGATGGATTTGTATTAGTATAAGAAATTATAGGATTAGCTTTAATAGTAACTGTAAAAACTTTAGCAGAACTCACACAACCTGAACTTGTACCTGTAACAGTATATATAGTTGTAGCTGTTGGACTTAAAACGCTAGAAGAACCTGAACCACTTGGTAACCAAGTAAAAGTAGATGCCCCAGATAATGTTTGTGTGGCTGATTGGCCTTTACATATTGAAGTATTAGTGAACGCTGTCGTTACAGTTGGTGTTGGTGTTACATTAATTGTAAAGTTTTTAGAAGCGCTTACACAAGCACCAGTTGCTCCAGTTACAGTATAAATAGTAGTTGCGGTAGGGCTTAATACACTAGAAGCGCCAGAACCATTTGGTAACCATGTATATGTTGAAGCACCCGTTAAAGTTTGAGTTTTAGATTGCCCTCTACAGATAGTTGTAGATGTAAAGGCTGTTGTAACAGTTGGTGTTGGTGTTACATTAATAGTAAAGTTTTTAGCAGCGCTTACACAAGCACCTGTACTACCTGTTACAGTATAAACTGTTGTAGCTGTTGGGCTTAATACACTAGAAGCACCAGAACCACTTGGTAACCATGTATATGTTGAAGCACCCGTTAAAGTTTGAGTTTTAGATTGCCCACTACAGATAGTTGTAGATGTAAAGGCAGTTGTAACAGTAGGTGTTGGTGTTACATTAATAGTAAATAAAGTAGGTGCACTCATACAACCTCCACTTGTTCCAGTAACAGTATATATGGTTGTTGCAGTAGGACTCAAGACACTCACAACTCCCGATCCAGTGGGTAACCATGTATATGTTGAAGCCCCGGATACAGTTTGAGTTTTAGATTGCCCTCTACAAATAGTAGTAGATGTAAATGCTGGTGTAACGGTTGGAGAGTTTGATATTGTAATCGTTTGTACCGCAGTATTAGTTCCATTTGCATTTGCCACAGTTAACGAAATTGTTTTAACTCCTGTAGTTGAATAAGTAACAGATGTATTTTGTGATGTAGAAGAACTAGGTGTGCCACCTGGCATACTCCAAGTCCATGAGGTTGGATTACCATTAGAAGCATCGGTTAATGTAATTGGTGTATTTACACAAGCTGCATTAACAGAAGATATAGATGCAGTTGGTGCTCCTAATGTACAATTAGATGTATTAAGAGGCGTCATTAAAGGATTACCACAAGTGCCTCCAGATTGCGCATTTCTAGTCATCACAGCTAAACCACCATTTAGGTCATCAGCATTCAAATTTCTTTTTTGTTGCCCATTTGTTAAAGAATAATGCATCAAATCAATTGAATTAATTACATGACCTAATTGATGACCATGACCTAACTCATGCACGGTTACTGATTCAAAATCATATTGGCTTAAAGATGGTGCTGCTGGTCCAAATTGCCATGATAAACTACCAGGAGTATCATCAAACACAATATCCAACTCATCTACATACCAATATAAAGTTCCACTCAAATCACAACCTCCAAAATAACTTGTACACCTTCCTAAAACCCCTGCAGGTAAAGTAGAACTAAAGGTTACAATATTTGTCCCATCTTGTACGGCTGTATTGATGGTAGTTGTAGTAGATGCAACTGGCCAATTTATATAAGTAGCACAACGCCATGTTTGCAACGAACGCTCGAATGCTGCCTTTGCTGGTGCATTAGAATTAAAAGTCGTGTTATATGTCCAAGTATATCCTCCTCCACTTTGATTTATATGTTTTGTTGTATATACAATATTATCTGTGTAGGTAACACTTAAATGAGCATACGGAATTGTTAATATAGAAGAACTATTAGAACCGTTTACACTAATAATTCCTGTTCCTGCACGCGTTGGCACCTCAACCTGGATTTGAGTATTAGTCCAAGAAACAATTTGGCTAGCAATAGGTGAAACCGTAGTCGCTCCGCCATCATTAGCATTTTTAAATGCAATTAAAGAAGCATTTGGTGTTGAACCAAATCCACTACCATTAATGGTAAGTACTGAAAATGTTCCAGCAGTTATAGTAGTTGGTGAGAAACTTGAGATTGCAGCTACTGCTTGAGTTGAATTTACATTTGGTGATGTTTGTTGAAATGGATTTATAGATTTAACAACCGTATATGGCTGTCCAGTAAATTGACTAATGGTATTATACAAAGTAGTAGATGCTTGCTGATAATTATAAAACGGTTCAACTGCTAAATCATTTGCAACGTCATACTTAATGAAGCCTTGCTCACTTGCAAAAGTCTCAAATACTTGTTGACCAAACTGTGAACTTAAATTTAACTGATTAAGTGTAAAGACACCCACATCACCAATCTTTAATTCTAATGCAGGATGAACAACCTGTTTGTTCATTCCTACAATACCACCTTCGGTAATTACTTCTACATAAGCAGGTGTAGAATTTTTAAAACTTTTATAAACTTCAACTAAGTTAGATGTATAAATCATGTCATGGGTAGCGTTCCAAAATGCTTGTTGATTAACCACCTTACCTTCAATAACAGAACTAGATTGAGGTATTCTTTGACCTAATCCTACTGGATACATTAAACATTGAGCATTAAGCCCTATTGCAGCAAAAAAACTGATAATGTAAAATAAATTTAATTTCTTCATAGTATTACATTTAATGATTAGTTAAATATAAAAAAATCAATTAATAAATTGTGGTTATCCAAAAAATTTACCTCATTTTTAACATATAGGGTTTAAACAATCCGTTGTTTATTTCTATTAGTTAGCGAATAAAAAATCACCCATAAAAGAATTTAGATTTATAAAAATAAAAAATCAATTTTATGGTAAGGAAAGCAGTATTAAAAGGAAAAGACAAAAAAATATTTGTACTTGATACCTCGGTTATTATTTACGATCATACCGCAATTAGAAATTTTCAGGAACACGATATCGTTATTCCCATTACAGTACTTGAAGAACTTGATAATTTTAAAAAAGGAAACGATACCAAAAATTTTGCTGCCAGAGAATTTACCCGATATATTGATGAGATGTCGGGAGATAACTTATTACAAGAATGGACACCAATTAATGGAAAAACACACGGTTCATTTAAAATTGAAATGCATGGATCTTCAAAGATAGATGCTGAGAAAGTATTTCAAGAACGAAAAGGCGATCATCGTATTTTAAACGCTGCCCTTTATACCGCAGAGCAATATCCTAATCGGAAAGTTATTTTAGTAACTAAAGATATTAATCTTAGAATTAAGGCTAAATCTTTAAATCTTCATGCTGAAGATTATACTACAGGTAAAATTGTAGCGCTAGATGAACTTTACACCGGTAATTCTTTGGTAGATAAAGTAAATCCTAACACCATCAATCAAATTTATGAGAAGGGAAGTTGTTTAGCAAAAGATGTTTTAAAAAAGGAAATACCTTTATCTAATCACTATTACATCTTAAAAAACGGAAACGCTTCGGTATTGGCTCGCTACGAAGATTCATCAAAATCGCTTAAACGTGTTACTAAAACCTCATCGTATGGTATTATTCCTAAAAATGCAGAACAGTCTTTTGCATTAGATGCGATTATGAATCCTGATATTAAATTAGTAACAATACAAGGCGTTGCTGGAACTGGAAAAACATTATTATCATTAGCTGGAGCTTTAGAACAAAGAAGAAACTATCATCAAATTTATATCGCTCGCCCAATTGTACCTTTAAGCAATAAAGACATTGGCTATCTTCCTGGCGATGTAAACTCAAAGTTAAATCCATATATGGAACCTCTTTGGGATAACCTAAAATTTATTAAGAGTCAGTTTGGTGATAGAGACAAGGAACTAAAAGCTATTAATGAAATGGTTGAAAATGAAAAAATAGTTATTTGTCCTTTAGCTTTTATTAGAGGAAGAAGTTTAAGTAATATGTTTTTTATTGTTGATGAGGCACAAAACTTAACCCCACACGAAGTAAAAACTATTATTACACGTGCTGGCGAAGGCACTAAAATCATTTTCACAGGTGATATTTATCAAATTGATACACCTTACCTTGATGCACAATCAAACGGATTAAGTTATTTAATAGATAAAGTAAAAGGACAACCTCTGTATGCACACATTACCTTACAAAAAGGAGAACGCAGTGAATTAGCAAACTTAGCAAACGATTTATTGTAAAATAATCGAATTGATATCAATAATAAAATTACTCAGAAATTAAGCTTCTGTTTCCTTAAACACAATGTTTAATGTTTCAAGTTCTTGTAACATGGGTTCATAAATTTCTTTTACAGTAGGAATTTGAACGCCATATAATTTGAATTGACCAGTTAAAAAATTCTTAATCGTAATTGCTAGTGGAAGCCCTACGGTTTTAGCCATAGCCGTATGAACTTCATCATCACCAATTACCACTAACGAAGAATTTAATTGTTTTTGATTGCCATTTAATTCGTAAACAAATTGATGTTGCATTACTATCATATCTTTATCTCCTGGCTTTAACAGCCATTTTTCTTCTAATAAATGTTGTAATAATTCAGCGGGCGATGCTTCCACTAAGGTAATGGGTTTATCCGAAAACAAATCTAAGTATTCTAATTTATTCATTACCTCAGCATCTATTTCTGCACCCATAAATGTTTTGAGCTTTTCTTTTACTGATTGTTTTCCACTTGGTAAAAATGAATTTAAAAGACTAGTGTAAGTTAATCTATTAGCTTGTTTTATTTTATAAGTATCGTCTGTCAATCCCAGCTTTACAAATACATTCCATGCTTTACAGTATCCTGGAAAGCGCAGTGTACCACGCAATAGCGTTTCAATATCTTGTAAGCCATAAGGCTCTTTATAACTAATGCTATCACGATTAGCATACGCATCAAAATCACCGTAACCATCAATTGATATAGTTTCTATTTGCGTGTATATACGATTATATGGAATAAATTTAAGTTGCGATTCTTCAATGAATTGTGCAGTACCTTGTCCTGCTAGAATAACATTGCGTGGATTCCAACTAAACTTATATCCCCATGGGTTATCATTACTTTCTGGAGCAACTAAGCCTCCACAAAAAGATTTAAAAGAAGTAATTTTTCCACCTTTAGCTTTTATCTCATCTATTACCTTCATAGCTGAAGCATGGTCAATGCCTGGGTCTAAACCACATTCATTTAAAAGCAAAATATTTTTTTGTTTCGCCTCGGCATCTAATGCCTTCATATCAGGGCTTACATAACTTGCCGTAGCTAAATGTTTACCAAAACGAACACAATCTTTAGCCACATCTACATGCATAAAAGCAGGCAACATTGACACCACAAAATCTGCCTTTTGAATTAAAGTTTCACGCAAACTCACATTATGCACGTCAAATTCTACAGCTTCAGCAATAGATTGATATGTTTTAATTTTATCCTCTACGGCTTTTTTATTAGCGTCTGCTATTGTAATGTGCCATTGATATTGGACAGCATGTTTTAATAAGTAATTAATTAAACTGGACGATGAGCGACCTGCTCCTATTATTAATATTCTTGTCATAATCTTAATTGTACACAAAAATAACCTTAAATTTGTTATTTAAACAGAATAAATGTTTCAAAAATTACTCATACAATGTTTTGTGTTTATGTTGCTTAATGTATGTTATTCGCAAAACAACAGCTTGGTTATATTTAGTGAAAACGGCGTTCCGTTTTATCTCACTGTTAATGGAGAAAGAATAAACAAAAAAGCAGAGACAAATATTAAAGCAACAGGTTTGTCAAACGGATGGCAACACATATATATAACCATTCCTGGTATTGTGAAAGAACCTTCTTTTAAAGATTCTATCAATTTTGGTAAACAAGAACGATTCCAAAACAAAGAATTTACATATCTACTAATTAAAAAAAGCGATAAACTAATTCTACAATTCAAATCAATTTCTGAACCATCAGGCCCACAAAAACCGATAGTTCCTGAAGCTCCTAAAGAAACAGCGCCTATAATTGATAATAGTATTTACGGTAATGTTTATCAAGCTGTAAAAAACAAGCCCGTATTTTTTCAAAACTACAACATCGAAACCGAAACGTGTAACACGCCGCTTAACGATAAAGATATTCAATATATTAAAAACCTTATTATTAGGGCTAATGATAAAGAGGCCACGCACCGATATATAACAGAGGTTATTAGCAAAAACTGCTATACAGTAATTCAATTAAATGAATTATTACAACTAGAACCAATAGATATGGATAGGCTTTATACCGCTAAAAATGCCTATTGGCATATAAGTGATATACAGAATATTAAAAATATACTTTCAGTCTTTAAATATCCAGCTATGAAAGAATCATTTGAAAATTACATTATCGAACAAGAAAACATAGCCAAACAAAAACAATTAAATTGTTCAACACCCATCGATGAAACAAATTTTAATCAACTCTATTTAAAATTAAAGAACTTATCTTACGACAGCGACAAACTCAATGAAGCAAAAAAACAACTCAGTAAAATATGTTTATCAAGTATTCAAATAAAAAAAATAAGTTCGCTATTCACACATGATAGAGAAAAATTAGATTTTATAAAATATGCTTTAAATATTATAACCGACAAAGAAAATAAAGTAACACTTGCCGAAGAACTACAATATCAAGGAAGCAAAGAAGAGTTTTATAACCATATACACTATCAACCATGAATCAAAAAAAATTAATTACCATTGGATTACTTGGCGCTATATCTGTAGCATTAGGCGCTTTAGGTGCACATTTTTTTAAAAGTAAAATGGCAACAGGTTTAATAACCATCGACCAGCTAAATGGTTTTGATACAGCTGCTAGGTATCAAATGTATCATACCTTAGCTATGCTAGCCATTTTCTTAATTTCAAAACATTCACCGCATAAATTTTTAAATTGGGCTTACAGTTGTTTTTTTATTGGTATCTTACTTTTTTCGGGTTCATTATATTTTCTTTGTACAAAAAGTTTGTTAGGAATGGAATGGCTAAGCTTCCTAGGTCCTATCACACCTTTAGGAGGTTTATTCTTTATAGCTGGCTGGTTGCTATTAGTTGTAACTGGATTAAACAAACAGAAATAAAGACTTGAATCAAAAGGTAAAAATATTGTCCGCTTTTTTATTGGTTTATGGCGCTTTGTGTTTCATTTCATTAAACCGTCATTCACACGCTAAAATACACACTTATCATTCCGAAATATGGGCTGATAAAGCTGGGTATAACGTTTACCTTCCTGCTACTTTTATTTATCATTTTCAAACAGAATCTTTACCTAAACACATTGATTCATTAACAGGATATGGTTTTACTATTGATAGTACAAATCAAAAAATAATAACCAAATATCCTTATGGTGTTGCTCTCATGCAAAGTCCGTTTTGGTTAATTGCACACTTGCTATCTACCGAAAAAGATGGCTTTTCAGTTCTTTATCAAAAATCAATAGACTTTGCAGGTAGTTTTTATTTATGCTTGGGTATATTTATGTTATTTTTTCTTATAAAACAATACAGTACTCGCAACTATGCCATTTTATTGTCCATTTTACTCACTACCAGCACAGGCATATTTTATTATGGTATCTTTGAAACAGGTATGTCGCATATATATTCATTTTGTGTATTAAGTGCCTTAGTATATTTATTATTCCAAACAAAAACTCAAGCCACTTTTTACAACCTACTCTTTTTAGGGTTACTTTCTAGTTTATACATCATTATACGCCCCATAAACATTGTATTTTTAATCGTCCTTTTTGCTTTTGTACTCTTTCATAATAAATCGGCTATTTTAAATTTTAATACTTTCAAGCAACTAAAAACAATTCATTACATCATTATAATAAGTATATGTTTAATACTTATCATTCCTCAATTAGCTTATTATAAATATGCTTTTAACTCTTATTTAACTAACTCTTATTCCAACGAATCATTTGTAAAACCTACTCTTCGGCGTATTACTCAATTATTATTTTCGCCACACAATGGTTTATTTATCTATTATCCTATTGGTATTTTTTTGCTTATTTACGCATTCATTCAACAACATTATTCACGTTTTTTATTATTAAGTTTAGCTTGTGTTTATGTCATTCTTTATAGTTCTTGGTGGAGTTTATCACTTGGTTGCGGTTTTGGGCATCGCGCTTTTAACGATATTGCCATTTTATTTTTCATTCCACTCTTTATGAATACGCCTTCACTAAAAAAATCGGTTATTTTAATCATTGGAATTTTAGCTTTTATCAATCTAAAATTCATTTTTAGTTACGATGGTTGCCTGTTCTCCTCTGAAAATGGGAGTTTCACCGAATATTTCCATATCCTTTTTGGAGAATTTAAGTAAATTTCTTTTAACAAGTCATTTTTGTATATTTAGGCAATTAAAATAGTACCTATTATGAATTTAAGATATTATGTTTTAATCGCATCGTTATTTTTTAGCTTACAAATTTTTTCTCAAAAAGGTAAAAATTTAGCTTTAGTGGTAAATGCAGCAAACACAAAAATTAATGAATTTACGTCACTTACTTCCAATGCAAGTGCAGGTTCCACAATATTAAGTGTAACATCAAGTAGCTTAAATACAAATAGTCGTTTTACATCAACACTTACTCCAGGAGATTTAGTAATGGTTATACAAATGCAAGGTGCCTTAATTAAATTAAGTCCAGTTCCCATTTGGGCACCTGATAGCACCTATGGAAATATTTACAACTATCAAACCTGTGGAAATTATGAATTTGCACAAGTAAAATCTATTATATCAGGCACACAAATTGAACTAGATTGTGGTTTAACTTATAATTATTCAAGTAGTGGAAGAACACAAGTAGTACGAGTTCCAAGATATAGTGCGCTTACCATAAATAGTGGCGGTGTATTAACCACAGATGCTTGGAATGGAAGCATTGGCGGTATTTTAGTAGCCGAAGTTGATGGCAACACAACAATAAGTGGAGGTGGAAGCATTAACGTAAATGGTTTAGGATTTAGAGGTGGCGTAGCTGCAGGAAATGGCGGTTCGGGAAATAGTAACTTTGCAACTCTTAGCAACAATAATGGAGCTGCTAAAGGCGAAGGAATTGGGAGTGATAGAATTACAGGAACAGGTCATGACACCTTAGGATTATATTGCAAAGGCGCACCAGGCAATGGTGGTGGTGGGGGAAATGCAAATAACTGTGCTGGTGGTGGCGGTGGAAACGGAGGAAATATTTCTAACTATAACGGATATGGAATTCCCACTGCAGGTTATACTGCCATCTGGACTTTAGAATGGCCAGGTAGAGCAAGTGTAACTTCGAGTGGCGGCGGAAAAGGTGGTTACTGTACAGCTACAACTACTACACCAAACGTAAATTCTGTTGGTCCAAACAATACCGCTTGGGGAAGTTTTAAACGCCCTAACTATGGGGGCTTTGGTGGTCGTCCGCTTGACTACTCTACTGGTAAAATTTTTATGGGAGGCGGTGGTGGTGCTGGTCACATGTCTAACGGGCAATCTAATGGAACTAATGCTTGTTCAGGAGGAAACGGCGGAGGTATTGTTTATCTATTGAATTACGGTACTATTTCAGGAAATGGTACTATTAATGCTAATGGGAACAATGGAAACAATGCGTTTGGTTCACCTACTTTTTCTTACCCTTCACAAGGAATTGATGGTGCTGGTGGTGCTGGAGCAGGTGGAACTATTATTTTAAAATCAAACGGAACTATTTCGGGGATCACAGCCAATGCCATTGGTGGTAACGGAGGTAATCAAGTAAAATCAGGTACATCCAGCTCTGAATCGCAAGGTCCTGGAGGTGGTGGAAGTGGAGGGTATATTTCAGGGAATGGAAGTGTATTTACACAAAATGTTACTGGTGGTAGTAACGGAACAACAAATGCAAGTAATTTATCGTCCACTTTTCCAATGAATGGCGCTACTTCTGGTGATGTAGGAACGAATAATCAAATCATAAATCCTTCTTTTACATTAACAACTTCTGCTAACCAAACAATTTGCGCTAATCAATCGGTAAGTTTAACAGCTACCTCTAACAACGGTAGCGCAAC
>JADLER010000068.1 GCA_020846025.1 Bacteroidia bacterium
CGACGAATTGCAGCAATTCGATCTAAATACCATTCTCTGCTATATCCTCTATTCATTTTTTCAAGTACTTCTGAACTACCACTTTGTACTGGTAAATGAATGTATTTACAGATGTTTTCATGTCGTGCCATTGCCTCAAGAACATCATCACCCATATCTTTAGGATGTGAAGTAGAATATCGCACTCTTAAATCGGGATGAATTAAAGCAACCATTTCGAGTAGTTGCGCAAAAGTGGTAGCATTTTTTTGTTGTTCTTCCGTTAAACTTTCTTTCTTCAATCCACCACCCGTCCACAAGTACGAATTTACATTTTGTCCTAATAAAGTTACTTCTCTATAACCTTTATCAAACGCTTCTCTACATTCACGAACAATAGTTTCAGGCTCTCTACTACGTTCACGACCACGTGTAAAAGGTACTACGCAAAAACTACACATATTATCACAACCACGCATAATGCTTACAAAAGCACTCACACCATTGTTATCCAATCTCACAGGCGATATATCAGCATAAGTTTCTTCTTTACTTAAAATAACATTTACTGCTTTTTGTCCAGTTTCAGCAATATCTATTAAATTAGGTAAATCTCTATAAGCATCAGGGCCAACTACAATATCAACTAATTTTTCTTGCTCTAAAAATTGATGTTTTAATCGTTCGGCCATACAACCTAACACACCAATTAAAGCACTTTTATTATTTTTCTTTACTTTTTTATAGTCCTGTAAGCGCTGGCGAACTCTCGATTCAGCATTCTCACGTATGGCACATGTATTTACAAAAATCACATCTGCTTCTTTATAATCATTAGTTGTGGTATAACCTTTGTCTATTAAAATGGAAGCCACAATTTCACTATCCGAAAAATTCATTTGACAACCATAGCTTTCTAAAAATAATTTCTTACCCGAATCATTTCTTGATTCCATCATTATTGCCTCACCCTGCCTTGACTCATCTATTACTTTATTTTCCATGTTTCGCTTAAAAAATGCAAAGATAAGGCATTATTCTGTCATTTTGACACAATTTACTTTTTTTAATGCTTTACTTTAAAATTTATAATTTTCAAATTAAACAACTGATAATCATACATTTAATTTTAAAAAGAAACAGATTTTGAATGGGTTTAGAGGCTATTGAAAAAATAAAAATTAGGATTAATTAAATAAATTTATTTTCCTTTGCGAAAATTTTGAGGATATATATATAAGGTATAATCTTCAAAAAATGATTGATTTTTGACTTTAAAACATAGAACGCATGGCAAAAAATTTAGTAATTGTTGAGTCCCCCGCTAAAGCAAAAACCATTGAAGGATTTTTAGGAAAAGATTTCACGGTAAAATCGAGTTTTGGGCATATTAGAGATTTAGTTAAAAAAGGATTTGGAGTAGATATTGAGAATAACTTTACCCCTACTTACGAAGTTCAGCCAGATAAAGAGAAAGTAATTGCCGAATTAAAAAAATTAAGCAAAGGAGCCGATATGGTTTGGTTGGCATCCGATGAGGATCGTGAAGGAGAGGCCATTAGCTGGCATTTATTTGAAACTTTAGGCTTAAATAAAAAGAATACTAAGCGCATTGTTTTTCATGAAATTACTAAGCCTGCAATTACTAAGGCTATTGAAAATCCGCGCGAAATAGATATTAACCTTGTAAACGCCCAACAGGCACGTCGTATATTAGATAGATTAGTAGGTTTTGAACTTTCTCCTATTTTATGGAAAAAAGTACGCCCAAGTTTATCAGCAGGACGTGTGCAGTCAGTTTCAGTAAGGCTTATAGTGGAAAGAGAACGTGAGATACAACAATTTGTAAGCACCTCTGCATATAAAGTCTCTGCTCTTTTTAAAGTTGGTGAAAGTAATTTAAAGGCTGAACTAGATACGCGTTTTAATAGTGAAAAAGAAGCACAAGCTTTTTTAGAGAAATGTCAATCGGCTATTTACACAATCCAAAGTTTAGAAACAAAGCCTGCTAAACGTTCCCCTGCCGCACCATTTACTACCTCTACATTGCAACAAGAAGCGGCTCGTAAACTAGGCTTTTCGGTAGCACAAACTATGCAAGTAGCACAACGTTTATATGAGGCTGGTAAAATTACCTATATGCGTACCGATTCAGTTAATTTATCTGAAACTGCAATGGGACAAGCTAAAAATGCCATAACTAAAAATTATGGTAATCAATATTATCAACCACGTCAATATAAAAATAAAAACAAAGGTGCTCAAGAAGCACACGAAGCAATTCGCCCAACTTATATTGATAAAACAGAAGTTGATGGTGATAGAAACGAGCAACGTTTGTACGACTTAATATGGAAACGCACCATTGCTTCGCAAATGAGTGATGCCGAATTAGAAAAAACAACGGCTAAAGTTGCTATTAGCAATACCTCTGAGATATTTGTAGCACAAGGTGAAGTTTTAAAGTTTGATGGTTTCTTAAAAGTATATATCGAAAGTTCAGACGACGAAAATACAGATGATGAAAACACCTCTATCCTTCCTCCTATGAAGGTAGGCGAGAAACTTAGTAAACAAGAAATAACAGCCACTCAACGTTTCACGCATCATCCTGCTAGATACACAGAAGCTAGTTTAGTAAAAAAATTAGAAGAATTAGGCATTGGACGCCCTTCTACTTACGCGCCAACCATTAGTACTATTCAAAAAAGGAATTACGTTGAGAAAAAAGATAAAGAAGGTACACCAAGAGAATATGTACAACTTACTTTATCAACCAACATAAAAAAACAAATTAAAACTGAAAATACTGGAGCAGAAAAAGCTAAACTATTTCCTACTGATATTGGAATGGTAGTTAATGATTTTTTAATTAAATATTTTCCGAATATTTTAGATTATCACTTTACAGCCAAAGTAGAAGAAGAATTTGATGAAATAGCCGAAGGACAACTTGATTGGCAAAAAATGTTGAAAGCTTTTTACACACCTTTTCATAAAACAGTTGAAAACACCAGTGAGAACAGTGAACGTGCTACTGGTGAAAGAATCTTAGGAACAGATCCTGTAAGTGGGAAACAAGTGAGTGTGCGTGTTGGGCGTTTTGGTCCTTTAGCTCAAATAGGTGATAGTACCGAAAATTCAGATGAGAAACCAAAATTTGCCAGTTTAAGAAAGAATCAAAGTATAGAAACCATTACATTAGAAGAAGCTTTAGATTTATTTAAACTTCCACTTACACTTGGCGACTATCATGGCGAAGAAGTTACAGTTGCTGTTGGAAGATTTGGACCATATATTAAACTTGGTGAATCCTTTATTTCTATTCCGCGAACTATTGATCCTTTAACTGTGGATATGGAAAAAGCCATAGAAATTATAAAAGAAAAAGAGGCTGCAGATGCACCAATTGCAACGTATAAAGGAAAAGGTGTAACTAAAGGTAAAGGAAGATTTGGACCATTTATAAAATATGATGGAATGTTTATTAATGTACCGAGAGCTTATAATTTTGACAATTTATCGCAAAAAGATATTGAGGAACTTATTGTGAAAAAATTAGAAAAGGAAGCAAACCGTTATATCCAAAATTGGCCAGATGAAAAAATATCTGTTGAAAATGGACGCTGGGGACCTTTTATTAAATTTGGCAAAAACATGCTAAAACTAATTAAAAAAGGAGGCGGAAAACACACCGAAGAAGAATTACAAGAGCTAACGCTTGAAGGTGTGAAGGAAATGATTGAAGCCCAATTACCTAATGCTTTTAGCAAAAAAGCTGCTAAAAAAAGTGCTGTAAAAAAAACAAAAGTGGTAAAACTCCCCAAAGAAAAAGCTCCCACCCAAAAAGCAACAGCTAAGAAAACAACTGTAAAAAAAGCGGCAAGTAAAAAAGCAGCACCTAAAAAAGTAAGTAAAAAGAAATAATTGAAAAAAAATCACTCAATTGTATCTTAATTTTAATAACTTTGGTAGAATATGAAAATTAGGATTTTATTTTTTTTAGGTATTTTACAATACGTAACATTTGCCCAAACTGGGCCCGCTGGTGTGGGCAATTCTACTTCAAATGTTTTGTGGCTAAAAGCAGATTTAGGAACATTTAGTGATGCAGGAGTAACTCCTTCTACAGCTGGTGGAAGTGTTCAACAATGGAATGACCAATCAGGAAATTCAAAACATGCTATACAGTTAACTGCGACAAATAAACCTACTTTTCAAACAAACATTTTTAATGGCTTACCATCTATTCGATTTGATGGTATCGACGATGGTATATTATCAGCAGGACTAAGTACCAATAGCCAATTAACAACCTTTATTACCTTAAATTATATAACATTACCAGTATCAAAATCAAATCCTGGTATTTTACAAGGATCACCAACTGGGCTAGGTTATTCAACTACTCCTGGAAATAAAAGTATAGGAATGTGGGTGAACAGAACAAACCAAAGAATTTGGGGCAGAGGAATACAAACAGACAATAGTTTGAGGAATATCACACAAGTAACTGCCTTGGCAGCTAATACTGGATATATTACAACTAATAGATACGATGGTACAAACATTAACCAGTATGTAAACAACAGTATTGCTTGTACAATTACTTATAACGGCACTTTAAATTCTTGGACGGATGTTGCCATCGGAACTCAAGGAACAGAAACATGGGATGGTAACATCTCAGAAGTTATAATTTATAATATATCCTTAAACGACGCGCAAAAAAATATAGTTGACAATTATTTATCTTCAAAATACAACATCACACTTTCTGCTAATGATAAATACAGTGGAGATACGCCTGCAAATGGTGATTATGATAAAAGAGTGGCTGGTGTAGGACAAGAAAGTTCAGGAAGTAACACCACTTTTTCTGCTAGTGTTACAGATGGTCTTGGAATTTCAGTTAACTCTGGTTTAAATAATGGAGATTACATTTTAGCAGGTTATTCTAGCGATTCCAATACTCCACTCACAACTGATGTAACAGGAATGACGGGTACCAATAATGCTAGATGGAGCAGAATATGGTATATTGATGTAACAAATACAAGTACGAATATTAATACCAATATTGAATTTGATGAAATTGCTGGAAACATCTCTGGTTTACCACTGAGCGCACCTGTTAGTAATTATGTGTTACTTTATCGTGCCGGCCAAACTGGAGCTTGGACAGAATTAACAACCGCATCGGCTATCTCAGGAAATAAAATTCAATTTAATAATTATAACTTAACTACTGATGGTTATTATACTGTAGGTACAAGAAACTATATGCAAAGTCCTTTACCTATAACTTTATTGTATTTTACTGCCGAATTAAATAACAAACAAGTTAATTTAAAATGGGCAACTGCTTCGGAACTTAATAATGATTTCTTTACAATTGAAAAAAGTAACAATGGAATACAGTTTGAATCATTAACTACAACCAAAGCTAAAGGAAATGAAAATGAATTAACTATTTATAATGATGTTGATATGAATCCATTTGATGTAATAACTTATTACCGACTTAAGCAAACTGACAAAGATGGTTCATATACATATTCGAAAATCATATCTGTCTTAAATAACCACTCGATAAGCAAAGTCAGCATTTTACCAAATCCCAATGATGGCACCTTTGATATTCAGTTAAACTCAAGCAATGAAAGAAATATTTTCATTGAAATAAAAGATTTATCAGGAAAGTTATATTTTAAAGAGTATGCGAAGATTGAAGAAAACAATAATCAAATAACTGTAGATACCAAAAATAAATTAAGTAAAGGAACCTATATTTTATCAATACTATTTAATGATAAAGAGATTCACGAAAAATTAATTATCAAATAAACTTAATACATTAAACAACACAACACATGAAACTTTTACAAAACAAAGTAGCTATTATTACAGGCGCATCAAGAGGCATAGGAAAAGGCATTGCCGAAAAATTTGCCGAGCAAGGATGCAACATCGCATTTACATTTTTATCATCTGTAGAAAAAGCAAAAGCATTTGAAAGCGAATTAGCTTCTAAATATGGCGTTAAAGTAAAAGGATACCAAAGTGATGCTGCTGATTTTAAAGCAGCTGAACAACTTGTAACTGATGTTGTAACCGAATTTGGTACGGTAGATGTTTTAGTAAACAATGCTGGCATTACACGCGACACACTTTTAATGCGTATGACCGAACAACAATGGGACGAAGTGATGAATGCCAATTTAAAATCGGTATTTAACTTAACTAAAGCGGTTCAAAAACCTATGCTAAAAGCTCGTAGTGGTTCTATTATCAATATGAGCTCGGTAGTGGGTGTAAAAGGTAATGCGGGGCAAGCAAACTACGCCGCCTCTAAAGCAGGTATTATTGGTTTTACTAAATCCGTAGCATTAGAATTAGGCTCTCGTAATATTAGAAGTAATGCCATTGCTCCTGGGTTTATAGAAACTGAAATGACAGGTGCTCTTGATGAAAAGGTAGTACAACAATGGCGTGATTCAATTCCTCTAAAACGTGGTGGTACTGCCGAAGATGTTGCAAATCTTACTCTATTTTTAGCAAGCGAAATGAGTGCATATATTACCGGACAATGTATTAATGTATGTGGCGGTATGCTCACCTAATTTTATAGTAATTTAAGATTTATTTCCCTTTATTCATAAACAAAAATCTTAAATAATTATGGAACTTATCTCTAATTATCCTTGGTACTACACCCTACTATGTTTAATAGTAGGGTTTGTATTTAGTATCTTACTTTATTTTAGAGATAAACAAAATGCCGAACGTTCTAAGATATTACTTTACTCCTTAACTGCCTTTCGTTTTTTAACTATAAGCGTGTTATGCCTTTTATTACTTGATATTTTTATTAAACGACTTATCAATGAAGTTGAAAAACCTGTTATAATCATTGCTCAGGATAATTCTGAATCACTTGTTTCTAATAAAGATTCTTTAGAAATTAAAAGATCATACACAAAAGAAATTCAAACTTTAATTAGTAGTCTTAAAGAAAATTTTGATGTAAAAACTTATCTATTTGATAGCGAATCAAAGCCATCGGAAACATTAGATTTTAAAGGAAAAGAAACTGATATATCAAAAGTATTTAATGACATAGAAAACAATTATTCTAATAAAAATATTGGTGCTATTATTTTAGCTAGCGATGGTATTTATAACAAAGGTAAAAATCCCATTTATGATATTAAGAAACTAAATACTCCAATCTATAGTATTGCATTGGGCGACACAACAGTTTTAAAAGATGTTTGGATACAAGCTGTAAATCATAATCAGATAGCGTATTTAGGTAATACATTTCCAGTAGAAGTTATACTAAATGCAACTGACCTAAAAAATGAAGAAGTTACCATCAGCATTTCTCATAAAGGAAAAACCATACAATCAAAAAATGAAAGCATTACTTCTGAAAATTTTAGCAATACCTTTCAGTTTATGATAAATGCTGATAATCCTGGTGTTCAAACTTATCAAGTGAATGTAACTATACCTAAAAACGACAAAAACAAATTCAATAATTCCTTTTCATTTATAGTAGATGTAATTGATAATAGGGAAAAGATTTTGATATTAGCCAATGCACCTCATCCAGATATTTCGACAATAGAGCAAAGTATTGCATCATTACAAACTTATGAAGTTGAAATTGCTTTAGCAGCAGAATTTTCTAAACCTTTAAAACCCTATGCACTTATTATTTTGCATCAAACTACCTTATTGCCTACTCGCCTTACTAACGAAATAAAAACAAATAATCAATCAGTATTATGTATAGGCAATGATGTAATGAATCCTATAACAGGAGTTAACATTAAACGAGCAAATGATTCGCGTAAAAACGATGTAGAAGCAGTATATAGAAAGGATTTTACTTTATTTACTATAAGTGCCGAGCTGCAAAATTTCTTAAAAGATTTACCTGCTGTAAAATGTAATTTTATAAATACTGTGTCAGGCAGTACAGTAAATAGTTTATTAACTCAAAAAATTGGTTTGGTAGAAACCGATTATCCATTGTTGTATTTTACCGAAATAAATTCTACTAAACTAGGTGCATTTGTTGGAGATGGCTTGTGGAGATGGCGTATGAGAGATTACGTGGAGCATGAAAATCATTTTTTATTTAATGAACTCATCAGTAAAACCGTACAATATTTATCAGTTAAAGCCGATAAGAGCTTTTTTAGAGTTCATACTAAAAAAATTATAAACGAAAATGAGCCCATTGAGTTTAATGCCGAAGTTTACAATCAAAGCTATGAACTTACTACCGAACCAGAGGTTCAGCTTCAACTAAAAGATGAAAATGGTAAAACCTACGATTACATTTTCACAAAAAAACAAAATATGTATTATTTACCAATAGGGCGTTTTTCTGCTGGCGAATATAGCTATGAAGCACGAGTAAAATATGGCGAAAAACTTTTTGTAAAATCTGGAATTATAACTGTAAAAGAAATTGTATCAGAAAAAATTAATACTGTAGCTAACCATCAACTTTTATATCAAATAGCCAATGAAAGTGGCGGACAACTCGTTTATAGAAATCAATTACAACAATTAGCAAGCATCATCAAATCTAACCAAAACATCACTTCTATTACCTATTCTCATAAGCAACTAACTGACCTGATACAACTAAAATGGATATTCTTCATAATTTTATTTTTGTTATCTATCGAATGGTTTTTGAGAAAATATAATGGTAAAGTATAATTTCATTAATTAATGAAACTTCTCACCCTTAGCTAACTTTTCAATAATGTCGTTCATTCGCTTTTCACGTGTTTCAGGTTTTTTAGCAGTTTGTAATCGAAAACCAATTGAGTAGAGATTTGATTTATTCAATGTTTTAAAAAAATTGAGAGCAGTTTTATTTTTACTTAGTAATTTTAAAAAATCATCAGGTATTTTCATCTTACTTGGCGAATCGTATGCTCTTTCCCATCTACCATCTGCTTTAGCATCTTGAATTACTTTTAGCCCAGCAGGTTTCATTTTAGCTTCATTAATTAAGCGTTCAGCATGACCTACGTTTACTTTCGACCAAATACTTTTAGCACTTCGTTGACAAAATTTTTGAATCCATGAATCGCTATCCAAAGATTTTTTATGCCCATCAATCCATCCATAACAAAGTGCTATATCAAGTGCTTCGGCATAAGTTATTGTTTTTATTCCTGTGTCTTTTTTAAATATCCTAAGCCATATTCCCGTCGATTTATTATGATTTTTATCTAACCATGTTTGGAATGTCTTACATGATTTAAATTCTAATATTGGTATATCATTTAATTGATTCATACTTGTTTTCAATTACACAAGTAAAGCTTTTGGTATCCAAAACATTTTTGATTGATAAAAATTGAAACAAAAGACTTATTTCTTTGATTCAACAGCAAAGCCTAGTTTTTTCCAATCATCAAATCCTTTAGATAGGTTATAAACTTTACTAAATCCTTCTTTGGCCATTAATTCTGCACATTGTCCACTACGCCCGCCAGCTGCGCAATACACTAGGTATGTTTTTTGTTTATCTAAAGATTTTATGGTTGCTTCGGCATCTTTTTTAAACCAATCTATTTGTTTGGCCCCTTTTATAAATCCTTTTTTAGCTAATTCATCATCAGTTCTTAAATCAATTAACTCATATTTTTTCTCATCAATTAATTTTTTAAATGTTGCCGCATCTACATTTTCTACTTTAGTTTGTGCAACAATGCAAAGCGACATAAAAGCTAAAATAATAGTTAATACATGTTTCATAGGTATAAGTTTTAAAGGTTTAATTTCAAGTAAGCAAGTTAATATTTTATTTTAAAACTACTATCAATTATTTAAGCTACACGTTTTATTAATGCCATATAAAATCCATCAAATCCAGCGCTTGGCATAATGGTTTCGTCTTTTACAAATTCAAACTTTGAATTATTAGTTAAAAACAATTCAACTTGTTTTCTATTTTCACTTGGTAAAATACTACAAGTTGAATACACCAAATAACCTCCTACTTTAGTCATTAATGAATAATCTTGTAAGATTGTTTTTTGCAATTCTTTTGTGCGGGTTATAAATTCTAAATTTAGTTTCCATTTAGCATCAGGGTTCCTTTTTATAACACCTGTTCCACTACAAGGCACATCAAGCAAAAGCCTATCTGCTGTATTTTCAAGTCGTTTAATGGTTTTGGAGCCTTCAATTAAGCGTGTTTCAATGTTATCGGCTGATGCACGCTTGGCTCGTTTTTTAAGCTCGTTTAATTTCCATTCGGTTACATCCATGGCAATAATTTTGCCTTTATTTTTCATTATAGCTGATAAATGCAAAGATTTTCCACCGCCTCCTGCACAAGCATCAATCACTCGCATTCCCGGCTCTACATTTAGGAACTCCGATATTCGTTGTGAACCAGCGTCTTGTATTTCGAATAATCCTAACTTAAATAATTCATTTTGAAATAGGTTTTGACGTTGTACAAGTCGCAAAGCATCTTCGAAATCTGGTATAAATTCAGTTTCAATATCTTTTTCTAATAAGAATTTTTGGAGTATTTCTTTTCTAGATTTATGTGTATTTACACGCAATACTACTTCGGCTTGTTGGTTGAGGGCTTTAGCTTCTTTTAACCAATTGGATTTCCCTAATTCATCCTCACACAAAGTCCATAACCAATCTGGGTAGGATTGCTTTATTTTTTCATCACTTATAGCCTTTAACATGGCAAATACTGTTTCTTGTCGAAACTCTTTAAATTCTCTTTCATGCGGAACAGGCATTTGCCTTACAATAAAATATACACCAAGTATTGACCAAAAATCATTTTCTCTTTGCGATAAATAGGCTAATAAACGGTAATTACGAACAATATCATAAGTTGTTTCAGCTACCAATCGCCTATCTCTACTGCCAAACTTTGGATTTTCTTTTAAAGTCTTTTCAATTACTTTATCGGCATATTTATGTTCATTA
>JADLER010000069.1 GCA_020846025.1 Bacteroidia bacterium
AAGATAAGTCATTTCGTAACTGTAATGTACTCTCAGCATTAGATAAGTATTGGTATTTATTGGCTAAAATATTATTGTATTGTGAAAGACCAGACCATAACACCACATTAGAAGAGATATAAAAATTTTGTGATAATACCTGTGTGTTTGCAAAGGTATTTGTATATCTATCAATGGTTCTTCCAAAATTATAGGTATGTTGGGCGCCTGCATTTATGGTAGGTAAAATAGCTGCCTTACTTTGGTCAGCATTATTTTTAGCCACTCGTGTATTTATCTCAGATTGAATAACAGAAATATTGTTTTTTTGGGCATACTCAACACATTGTGGCAAAGTCCATGAGGATGAATGCTGAGATTGAGCACAACACAAACTAGTAATAAATAGTGATAAAATCAGGTATGGTTTCATTTAAAGAAATAGCTATTTTAAACATGTAAATTTAATGAAAATTATGAGTTAATAGACCATATTACATAAACGGACAAAAAACAATTACATTGGTAAAAAAGCAATTAATAGTTAATATGCTATCAACATTAAAACAATATTAAGAGTAATAATATGACTTCTAAAATTAAACTAAGAAATTAACGAAATATTTTACTACTTTTAAACCTCTTGGATATGCGACCATTTTTAAAATATCTTGCTCAACACATCTTTGAAAACTATGCAGAAAACACAGAAAATCTATGCATTATATTACCTAATAAACGTGGTGCTTTATATTTAAAACAACATTTAGCAGATACTTTTCAAAAAACAATTTGGCTACCCACTATTTTAAGTGCTGAGGATTTAGTTGCCAATATTTCGGAGCTACATGCCCTCGATAATATTGACTTAATTTGTGAATTATATTCAGCCTACTGCGAAGTTCTAAAAGATAAAGTAGAATCTTTTGACTCATTTGCCAAATGGGGAAATTTAATGCTCCAAGATTTTAATGAGGCAGATCGATTTTTGGTAAATACCGATACTTTATACCTCGATTTAAAAAACATAAAAGAAATAGAAAATTGGAGTTTAAGTGCCAATGAGCTAACTCCCACACAACAAGATTATATAAATTTTATGGCACACATGGGAAATATTTACCATGTATTTACCAAAAATTTATTAGCTAAAAATGTAGCTTATCAGGGATTAATGTACAGAAAAGCTTATGAGAAATACCCACACGCTACTTTTTTAAACAAATTCTCAAATATTATAATTGCTGGTTTTAACGCATTAAATAAAGTTGAGAGTTACTTATTTTCGGATTTAGTAAAAAATAAAAAAGCATCTATCATTTGGGACGGCGATTTATACTATTTAAAAAACGAAAGTTACGAAGCTGGTTTATTCCTAAGGAAAAATTTTGCTAATCAATGGCTCAATACAAAAACTTTAATAGGCAATTATTTCTCTGAAATTCCAAAAAATATTGAAATTATTGCTGCTCCAAAACAAATAGGACAAGCCCAAGCTGCCAGTTATCAACTAAAAAAATGGATAAGTGAAGGAAAATCCTTAAACAAAACTGCCATCATTTTAGCCGACGAAAGTTTACTTTTTCCAGTACTAAATCAAATACCAAATGAGATTGATGCTATAAATATTACAATGGAATATCCATTACGGTTATCTCCTATTTATAATTTAGTTGAAAATTTAATTTCCCTACATCTGAGTGTCGAAAATAGTAAAACATCTCAGAAATTTTATTTTGCCGATCTTTTTAAAATATTTCAAAACACCATTTTCAAAAAATACATCCAATTAATAAGCCCTAGTATTCATCTGCAAAGTATTACACAAACAATCATAGACAAAAACTATGTTTGGATAGATGTTGATACTCTACAAATACTTTTTGGAGAAGAATTTAAAAATATACAACCACTACTCACCCCTTGGAAAAATTCAAAAAATGGTATTTCAAGTATCATTCATATCTTATCTATTTTAAATCAAACAGATAGCACTCAATTAAATTTACCATCTACCGAGAATGAATATTTACATCTTTTTACTAAATATTTTAATAGACTACATATTCTTATAACGCAACATAATTACCTAGATGCATTATCTACTTTTAAAAGTCTTTATAAGCAAATTATTGGAAGTGCAACTGTACCATTTATTGGAGAGCCATTACAAGGACTTCAAATCATGGGAGTTTTAGAAACAAGAACACTTGACTTTGAAAATATAATTATACTAGGTGTAAATGAAGGCGTATTACCATCTGGGAAATCAGTTAATTCTTTTATTCCTAACGATTTAAAAAGACATAACAACATGCCTCTTTATATAGATAAAGATGCTGTTTATGCCTATCATTTTTATCGCATACTTCAAAGAGCTAGCAATATCTTAATTACTTATAATACGGAGCAAAGTGCATTTGGTGGAAATGAAAAAAGCAGGTTTATTACTCAATTGCAATTTGAATTACAAAAATATAATCCTTCTCATCATATCAATGAACGAATGCTTAGTGGAGATGAATTAGTGGCCAGTACTCTAAATAAAATTGAGATCTCAAAAACAGAAACCAGTTTAGAGTCAATTATTACAAAACTAACAACTAATAATGAATATAGTGGGCTAAGCCCATCTGCATTAATTACTTACAAAGATTGTCCATTAAAATTCTTTTTTAGATATGGTGAAGGATTAAAAGAAACCGAAGATGTAGAAGAGATTGCAGAGTATAACACACAAGGATCTATATTACATTTATCATTAGAAAAACTTTACACGCCGTTTGTTGGTAAAGTCCTTTATAAAGAAGATCTTAATCAATGTTTAAATCGGTTAGAGACTACAGTAAGTGATTGTTTCTTAAAATACTTTAGTCAAAAAGAAAGTAGATTTGGTAAGAATTTTTTACAACAAAAAGTACTTCAGCAATATGTAAAAAAACAAGTCATACGAGACTTAGAAATAGTAGAACAAACAAAGCTTAAGAACGAATATTTAAGCATTATTGCTTTAGAAAAAAAACTTGAAGCCAGTTTAATTATTGATTATCAAGGAAAACCGATAACAATATACATTAAAGGTTCAAGTGATCGTATAGACCGATTAGGCTCAAAGGTTAGAATTATTGACTATAAATCATCTATAAAAGACAACGATAAATTTATATTTGATACGTTCGAGAATCTTTTTTCAAATAGTCAATATAACAAAATGCTTCAATTATTTATCTATGCATGGCTAGCCGTTAAAAACAACATTGCCAAGCCTGAAGAGCTAATGCCTTGTATCATACCTTTTAAACATTATCTTAAAGAACCTAAATCTATCCAATCTTTAAATAAAAAATCAGGCCACTTAATATTTAGTGTTAATTTATTGCAAGAATTTGAAGAGCATCTTAAAAATACTATCAGTCAAATACTTTCACATCAAAATAAGTTTATTCAAACAGAAAACAGAACAATCTGTAAGTTTTGTACTTATGCTCCTATTTGTAATATTAAAGTTTAACAATTAACTGTTTATAAAATAACAATTAATCTAAATAGGTTATCTCAACACATTCTAATTTTACCTTTGGTTAAACTTTTTAATTAATTACACATGTATTTTATCACAAGAAAACAACTCGTGTGTTGGTTGTTATTTTTTAGTTTTTTCAAGGCATTCTCGCAGGATATTACAGTAGATTTTGAAGGCAGAGTAACTAATGATAACAGTATATTATCTGAAGTAATAGTACAGGTACTTCAAGAAGGTAAATTACTAACTTCATTTAAAACAGATAATAGTGGAACATACAATGTTTATCTACCACTTGGGCATGAGTACTTAGTTTCTATTTCAAAAAATAACTATGTTCAAAAATACTTCACAGTAAGCACAAAGGGAGTACCATCTGAAGACGCTTCTATGAAATTCCCAACCATTACAGCAGACGTTGATTTATTCAAATATTATGAAGGTGTAGATTATTCCTTATTTAATGAACCAATTAATAAATTTTATTATAATGCCAAAAAAGGGAATTTTGAATACGACAAAGCTTATTTGAAAGAAAAAAAAGAAGCCATGAAACATGTGAAAGAACAAGAAAAAGAAGCTATCCTGGCAATGAGAAAAAAGAAATCTAACTCTCCTTCTATTGCCAAACAAACGCCAAATAGAATTGACACAACAAATAAAACAGAAGGCCAACGCTTACTTGCCCAACTTGAAAAAGAAGAACAACAATTATTTAGTAAGCCAAAAAACAACAATGAAGTTCAAATTAACTTAGTAGCTGCAAGCTCAATAAACAGCAAAAATGTAATTGATTCAAAGATAAGTGCACTACTAGAGAAATATAAACAAGGAGTAACTGAAGAAAAACAAGAAACAGACCAAGTTATTATTATAAAAAGAATTGTGGTAAGAGAACAGGAAGCATGGGTGTATGAAAAGAAAATATTTAGCTGGGGAGGTATTGCTTACTTTAGAGATAGACAACCTATTACAGCCAGTACTTTTAATATCGAAACTTCAGGGAAATAATTAACATTTTTACGTTAGTTTCTTAGTAACTTATTTGTAGGATAATTAAGCCTATTTCTTTACTTTTATACATTAATCTTTTATTTATGAAAAAAGCGTTTGTTTTCCCTGGACAAGGTTCTCAGTTCTCTGGCATGGGGAAAGAATTATTTGAAACATCTGAATTAGCTAAAAATCTTTTTCTTCAAGCTAATGAAATATTAGGATTTAAAATTACAGATATTATGTTCTCTGGAACAGACGATGAATTAAAACAAACTAAGGTAACCCAACCTGCCATATTTCTACATTCGGTTATATTAGCTGCTACTTTAGGCGATAGTTTTAAACCTGACATGGTGGCTGGTCATTCTCTTGGAGAGTTTTCTGCATTAGTAGCAAACAAAACATTAAGTTTTGAAAATGCCCTAACACTGGTTTCAAAACGTGCTTTAGCCATGCAAAAAGCCTGTGAAATTAATCCCTCTACAATGGCAGCTGTATTAAATTTAGCAGACGAAACCATTGAATCAATTTGCAAAGAAATTTCTGATGCTGGACAAGTTGTAGTAGCAGCTAACTACAATTGCCCTGGTCAGTTAGTTATTTCGGGGACTATAGAGGGCATCAATATAGCTTGCGAAAAAATGAAAGCCGCTGGTGCTAAAAGAGCTTTGGTTTTACCTGTAGGTGGTGCTTTTCATTCGCCTTTAATGGAACCTGCTCGTGTAGAATTAGAAGCAGCAATTAATGCTACCGAATTTAATCAACCAATTTGCCCTGTGTATCAAAATGTTACAGCATCTGCTGTTTCAAACCCAAATGAGATAAAAAAGAACTTGATTTTACAATTAACTGCGCCTGTTAAATGGACCCAAACCATTCAACAAATGACAGCCGATGGTGCAACGCATTATACCGAAGTAGGGCCAGGAAAAGTACTTCAAGGTCTTGTAAAAAAGATAAGTCCAGAAGTTGAAACAACAAGTGCTTAAAAAACAAAAACTATGATTAGAAAAATTGTTTTATGTATTACAGTTATTCATTTTGCCTTTCAAATGAATGCTCAATTCTTTAGAGGTGTTGGTGCTTTTATTGGTGCAACAAGTTCTAGCTTAAGATATAAAAACTTAAATCCTGTAGATAATTCAACGTTTGCGCATGCTATTCCTGCGTCTTCACATCGCTCAGCCGAATATCCATTCTTTAGTGTTGGAATTTTAGGAGAATTCCTAAAATATGATCATGTTCGTTGGCAAACCGAATTTGAATATGCTACTAAAGGAGGCATAGAACGTCCATCTATAATTTTAGGAAGCGGACAAAGAAGTGGACCTACACCTAATATATATCAAAACATTCAATGGAATAATTTCCTTAAATTTTTTGGAAACGAAGGCTATCGTGGCATCCCATATTTAATGTTAGGTGCAAGAATAGAGTATAATTTTTCAAGGGCAATAACAGCTTATGGAGCTGTAGCTGGCGCTGTTCCACCTCTTAATGTAACGCCAGATGCAGGTATAGGCTATGAGTTTTATTCTCGTTGTAAATGGCATTTATTTACTGAGTTTCATTACAATCCAGATGCATTAAAAATGGTGGTATCTAATGTTGTATTTTGGCAACGCATGTTTGAATTAAGACTCGGTGTCATATATCGTCCAAAACGCAAGGCCATAGACGATTGTAATGCACCACGATATAGAGGAAGTAACTATTAATTAATTTAATTATATTAAGATATGGTAATGAGTAAAGACGTGCTTTTTTCTTTAACTAAAGGTGGTTATGCACCCCAAGAAGAAATGTTAGAAGTAGCACGTAAAAAAGGGAGTTTGTATATTGGTATTCCTAAAGAAACCGCTTTTCAAGAAAACCGTGTACCATTGGTTCCTGATGCTGTAGCGCTTTTAGTTAATCATGGCCATAAAATTGTGATAGAAGCTGGCGCTGGCACAGCAGCACATTTTGAAGATACTGACTATAGTGAAGCAGGAGCAGAAGTTGTTTACTCAACCGAACAAATATATAAAGCAGATATTATCTTAAAAATAGCGCCACCTACATTAGATGAAGTAGAGCTAATGCGCCCTAAACAAACGTTATTTTCCTCTTTACAATTGACAGTTCAACCTGAAGATTTTTTAAAAAAACTCATCGCAAAAAAATTAAACTGTGTTGCTTTTGACATGATTACTGATGATGCAGGTATTTTTCCTATCATCAGAGCTATGGGAGAAATTGCTGGCGGAACTTCAATTTTAGTAGCTGCAGAATTATTAAGCAATGCCAATAATGGGGTTGGTACAATATTAGGTGGCATAAGCGGCATTTCTCCAACCGAGGTTGTAATTATTGGCGCTGGAACCGTTGGGGAATTTGCAGCCAGAGCTGCCTTAGGATTAGGAGCTACTGTAAAAGTATTTGATAACTCTACTTCTCGATTACGTCGTTTACAAAGTCAATTAGGGGCTCGTATTTTCACATCAGTGATTGTTCCTAAGGTGCTGGAAAAACATCTAAAAACAGCCGATGTAGCCATTGGTGCATTACGCGCGCGTAAAGGCCGTACACCTTGTATTGTTTCAGAACAAATGGTTTCAGAGATGAAAACAGGTTCTGTTATTATTGATGTGAGTATCGACCAAGGCGGGGTGTTTGAAACATCATCTGTAACTAATCATACAAAACCTGTGTTTAGAAAACATGGCGTAATCCATTATTGCGTACCTAATATTCCTTCACGTGTAGCCCGCACTGCATCTTACGCTTTTAGTAATATCTTTCAGCAAATATTAATGAATATGGGTGACGAAGGAGGGTTTGATAGCTTAGTTAGAAAAGATGCAGGATTAAGAAATGGCGTATATATATATAATGGCATTTTAACTAATCAATTCTTAGCCGAAGCGTTTAATCTTCCATATAAAGACATTAACCTTTTAATGGCAGCTATTTAAGTTTAATTTTTATATAAGTGCAATTACTTATGTAACATAAGTAACACTTCTTTATTTATTTATCACTTACCTTTGTAATCATTCGCAATAGGTATGATTATTAAAGGATTTTATATGGCGTCAAATATCTTTGTTAAACAAGGAATAGAACTCGACACATTAGAAAATCGATTTCGGAAAACATACAAAATACTGAAATTATTCTCATTTACAGATGGTTGGAATAATTTACCTAAACTAAATTATATATTGCTTTTTAAAACATTATATGCTAAATGCGAATCCTGTAGCACCGATGATTTCGAGAATTCATCCATTATTCAATTATCATTAGTGTATAATAAGAACAGGAAATTGATTATACATGAATCTAAAAATCTACAAGAAATAACACAAATGGCTCATGAGTTATCAAAAAATTTATCATTGAAAATTAGAGACAGTGCCACCGATAGAAGAAATCCTGTTTGGATAACAAATTAACATTTTCCTAAAACAGTTTAATACATAGAGTTTAACTATTTAATGACTATTGTCAGGTTAATTAAGCATAATTTTGTTTTATATTTGAATATAATATTAAATTAACTTGACATGAAAAAAATCTACTCTCTACTTTCATTTGCATTCCTACTTATCAACACAACACTTAATGCACAATCTGCCACAAGTGTAGCCAATGGTAGTTGGACAATGCCAACCACTTGGGATTGTATGTGTGTTCCTTTAACTGGACATAGTGTAACCATTAACCATTCTGTTACCTTAAATACCAGTATGACATTTACAGCTGGAGGTATAACAATAGGTAATAATGGTTACTTAAAACAAGACGCCTCTCTTAATCGTGATTTATGGTTTAATGGAGGTTCCTTTGTAAATAATGGGAAAGCTGATTTCCGTTTTCTGTTATTAACAGGAGGTACAAACTACAATAACGGAACATTTACAGTTGCGGCTATGACTAATTCAGTTGCGTTTAATAATAACGGTACTATTACAATGGATAGCTTATATGCTGCTGCTAACTTTACCAATACAACAAATGGTAAAATTATTGGTGATAGTATTACCAATGGTTTAACATCTACATTTTTAAATAATGGTAGAGTAAATGTTCTTGGTAGTCTAAATTTAGGGACATTTGTAAATAATAATTACCATAGTGGCTATCATTTTACCAATAACAATACTTATACAAATAATGATTCGATGGTAATGAGTGCCAGTATTTGGAATAAAGCTAAATTTTTAAATAATCCATCAGGTAAAGTAAATCTAGCTTTTGACTTTTATAATTATACTCCAGGGCACACTGCTGTTTTTGATAATCAAGGAAGTGTTATGTCAAAAAGTTGGTTTAATACAGATACAGTAAAAGGAACAAGTACTGGGAATTTCACTGTAAGCGATTCTTCAGCGAATTCAGGATGGATGAAAGGTAATTTCCATTTCTGCGACTTAACCATGATATTAACAGTAGCTCCATTTATTGATTACAATTCAGGAACAATTTCAAATAGCATTAGTTGGTGTACTACAACTGGATTACAACAGATGCCAACTGAAAATCATGTTAGTGCTTTCCCTAACCCAAATAATGGTTTTTTTTCCATTCAAACAATAAAAGAAGAGCAATTCTTTATTTATAATGCTTTAGGTGAATTTATACAATCCATTATATTAAATGCAAGTAATAATTACAAAACAGAAATAAACAACCTACATACGGGTATTTATTTTATCATTGGTAAAAATTATAAAGAAAAAATAATTGTAACTAAATAAATTATTTTTTACAATTATCGTTCAATCAAAAGGCTGCCTCACATGAGACAGTCTTTTGTTTTGGGTATAAATTAAAAAACTAAGTTAATCTTTTTTGAATTATTTTATTTACATTTCCAAAAACCTGACCAGGTGAAAATTTACGCCATGTGAATTGATTAAGTTCCCCATCCGAATGAAAATAATAATCTAAGCCAGCTTGCTTAAATTCTTTAAGTACATGTTCCCTGAAATTTATAAAGGTAATCCACCCATCATCTTGCACATCATCAAACCACTCCTCGTAATATGAATCATCAGAATGATGAAAATTTAAGACATTTTCTCCTATAATAATGTATTTATTAATCTTATAGTAAGCTAATTCATCTATGATATCACGTTTTAAAATCATAATATCATTATTAATGGCATCATTCCATTCGCCTATTAATTCAATAATGGCATATTTCTCCTCATAATCTACAAATAGAATTTTTAAGTAAAGTGTTTCGCTTCCAATATTATCCCACTGAGGATGTATGTAATAATTATAAATAGTATTACTAAAACTAAACTCACTATACTCAACACCATAAAACGGCGATAATTCGTCTTCAGCAGCAATATACAAGTGTTGCCAATTATAAAAAGGCTCTATTTCATGCATAATTTTTTTAAAGATACCATTTTCTAAATTATTCTCAAATGGGCATAAATTGTGGTAGTTTCAATAGCATATGACATTTGTCAGTTTCTATATTGATTGTTCTCAAAAAATTCTTATTTAAACATACCAACTTTGTGGTATAGTTACTGATAAATGTCAAATTCTACAAAATATGCCGATTTAAAGTTAGTATGTTACCATTGTGGAGAAGATATAATTCATGAAGATATAATAGAACAGGATAAACATTTTTGTTGTCATGGTTGCAAAACAGTTTATGACATCATCAATAAAAATGATTTATGTGATTATTATAGCATCAATCAAAACCCAGGAATCAATCAAAAAGTAAAAGTTAGAGAAGGTAAATTCGACTTTTTGAATGATGAAAAGATCTTGGAAAGTGTGCTTCATTTCAAAGACAGTCATCAAAACCATGTAGTGTTATATTTACCACAAATGCACTGTAGTTCCTGCATTTGGATTCTTGAAAACCTTGGAAGGTTACAAAAAGGTATTATTAAATCTCAGGTAAACTTCCTTAAAAAAGAAATTACTATTGTATATGAAACGCAAAACACATCTTTAAAATCTATTGCTGAAACTTTAGCATCAATAGGATATGAGCCTCATTTCAGTTTGAATGATTTAAAGGGAAAAAAAGTAAAAAAATATGATACAACTCAAATTATTAAAATTGGAGTAGCAGGTTTTTGTTTTGGAAATATAATGATGCTCAGTTTTCCTGAATATTTTGCAAACAGTGAGTTTGAGAGTGATGTTTTGAAAAAATATTTTAGTTATTGGAATTTAGCGCTATCGCTACCTGTTTTCTTTTATTCTGCATCTGAATTTTTCATCTCGGGATATAAAGGATTAAAACAGCGATTTTTAAATATTGATGCGCCAATTGCCTTAGCTATACTGATGGCTTTTGTTAGAAGCGTATATGAAATAGTAACCAATACTGGAGCAGGCTATTTAGATTCAATGTCAGGAATAGTCTTTTTTATGTTAGTAGGTCGTTACTTTCAAAACCGAACATATCAAACTATTTCATTTGATAGAGATTTTAAATCTTATTTTCCATTAGGAGTAAGTGTTATTGAGCCAAATGGAAAAGAAAAACAAATTTCGGTAGCAGACTTAAAAGTTGGTGACAGAATAAAAATTCATCATAATGAGATCATACCAGCCGATGCAATTTTATTTCTTGGTAAAGCCACTATTGATTATAGTTTTGTAACTGGTGAATCATTACCCATTAATAAATCAATAGGAGAAATAATTTATGCAGGAGGAAAACAAACCAATGGTGCTATTGAATTAGAAGTAGTTAAAGATGTGTCGCAAAGTTATTTAACTCAATTGTGGAATAATGATACGTTTAAAGAAGAAAGGCAGAAAGAAAAGAATTCATTTGTTCATTATATCAGTCAATATTTTACTTATATTTTATTTGCCATTGCAACAGTAGCAGCTATTTATTGGGCATTAAACGATAGTTCAAAAATATGGAATGCTGTAACTGCCATTTTAATAATTGCATGCCCTTGTGCGTTATTATTAGGTGCTACATTTACAAATGGTAATATGATTAGGATATTGAACAAATACAAAATGTATGTTAAAAATGCATCTGTAATAGAGAAAATAGCTAAAATAGATACTATTGTATTTGATAAAACAGGAACGATTACTGAACAAGGTAAATCAGCAATTTCTTTCCAAGGCTATCAATTAAATAAAGAACAAGTACAACTAATTCGCACTCTTGCTAGTCAATCCAATCACCCACTTAGTAAAGCAATTGTAAGTCATTTGCCATTTCACAAAACATTTCCTGTAAAAGATTTTAAAGAACTAAAAGGCCTTGGAACAATGGCTATCATTCAACAACATCAAATTAAAATTGGTTCAGCCGAATTTGTATTAGGTCAATGCGTTCAGTCACAACACCATGGATCAAAAGTCTTTGTAAGTATTGATAATGAATGTTTGGGATACTTTTCTGTTAAACATGCTTATAGGAAAGGATTAGAAAATAGTATTCAACAATTAAAAAGTAAGTATCAACTAAAAATACTTTCAGGGGATAATGCCTCTGAAAGACCATATTTACATGGCATTTTTGGAAATGAAACAGAAATGCAATTTGAGCAAAAACCAGAAGATAAATTACAATTTATTAAATTACTTCAGGAAAAACAACATCATGTTTTAATGATGGGCGATGGATTAAATGATGCGGGAGCTTTAAAACAAAGTGATGTTGGTATTGCCATCAACGACCAAAATAATAATTTTTCACCTGCTTGTGATGTGATACTTTCAGGGCAATCATTTCACTTGCTAAACTACTTATTAGATTATTGTAGTAAACAAAAAAATATTATTTATTCTGCATTTGTTTTGTCTTTAATTTATAATATCATAGGACTATACTTTGCGGTACAAGGTGAATTAGAACCAGTAATTGCAGCCATATTAATGCCAATTAGCTCGGTAAGTATTGTAATATTAACTACGGGCTTAAGTGCCTATTATGAACTAAAAATAAAAAAGGTTGATAAAAGTCAGATTAGTACTTGATTTTTATCAGTAATTAAAAAATGAAACACAGATAACTTCAAAGAAAAATGAGTGCAATTTATGTCATGATAGGAGCCAGTTTATTATTAGCCATAGGGTTTTTGGTGGCTTTTATATGGTCTGTAAAGTCTAATCAGTACGAAGATGATTACACGCCATCTGTACGAATTTTATTTGAAAATAAAATCCCAAAGTCAAAAGAAAACAATGAAACAAATAATAACCAAACCAACCAAAAAAATCTAAATTAATTATGGAAATAGAAAGATTTCAGTACGACAACAAGATTGTTAAACTTTTTGCTTATGCAACTATATTTTGGAGCATTGTAGGTATGTTAGCCGGGCTATATGCAGCTATTGAGCTATATATGCCCTCAGCAAACTTAGGATTACCTTATACAAGTTTTGGAAGAGTACGCCCTGTTCATACCAATGCGATAGTTTTTGCTTTTGTTGGCAATGGTATTTTTATGGGTGTTTATTACTCGCTACAACGCTTATTAAAAGCCAGAATGTTTAGTGATTTACTTAGTAAAATTCACTTCTGGGGTTGGCAATTAATTATAGTATTAGCAGCAATCACCTTATTAATGGGTTACACAACAAGTAAAGAATACGCTGAACTTGAATGGCCATTAGATATTTTAATTACAATAGTTTGGGTAGTGTTTGGCTGGAATATGTTTGGGACAATCCTACGCCGTAGAGAGCGTCACTTATATGTAGCTATTTGGTTCTATATCGGAACTTTTGTAACAGTAGCCATGTTGCATATTGTAAACTCGATTGAAATTCCAGTTTCCTTTTGGAAATCATACTCTTGGTATGCTGGGGTTCAAGATGCTTTAATTCAATGGTGGTATGGACACAATGCGGTTGCATTTTTCTTAACTACATCTTATTTAGGATTGATGTATTATTTTTTACCTAAAGCTGCAGAACGTCCTGTGTATTCATATCGTTTGTCTATTATCCATTTCTGGGCACTTATTTTCTTATACATTTGGGCAGGCCCGCATCATTTACTTTATACTTCGGTACCTGATTGGGCTCAAAATCTAGGTGTTGTTTTTTCAGTTATGTTAATTGCGCCATCATGGGGTGGAATGATCAATGGATTATTAACATTACGTGGCGCATGGGATAAAGTACGAGATAATGTGGAATTGAAATTCCTTGTTGTAGCAATTACAGCTTATGGTATGGCTACTTTTGAAGGTCCGTTATTATCTATTAAAGCAGTAAATAAAATTAGTCACTTTACAGATTGGACAGTTGCTCACGTACACGTAGGTGCATTAGGGTGGAATGGATTTTTAACTTTTGGTATCTTATATTGGTTAATACCAAAATTGTTTCAAACTAAGTTATATTCTCAAAAAATGGCTAATCAGCATTTTTGGATTGGAACTTTAGGTATTGTTTTATATGCTGTTCCAATGTATTGGGCAGGATTTATGCAATCATCTATGTGGAAAGATTTTACACCCGAAGGTCAATTAAAATGGCAATTTATGGATACTGTAACTAAAATGATTCCATTTTATATTACACGTTCTATTGGCGGAACATTATATTTAATTGGTGCAATAATGATGACATATAACTTAGTAAAAACTATTAAGCAAGGTTCGTTCTTAGCAGAAGAAGAAGCACAAGCCCCGGCATTATCGAAAGAATTCCACCCACACGCTGGAGCACATTGGCATCGTTGGATTGAACGTAAGCCTATTCAATTAATGGTGGTAAGTTTAATTGTTGTAGCAATAGGTGGTATTATTGAATTTGTACCCACATTCTTAATAAAATCAAATGTACCTACTATTTCAAGTGTAAAACCTTATACGGCATTAGAGTTACAAGGTCGTGATATATATATCCGAGAAGGCTGTAACACATGCCACTCACAGATGGTAAGACCATTTAGAGATGAGGTTGTTCGATATGGTGATTATTCAAAGGCTGGTGAATCAGTATATGATCATCCATTTTTATGGGGAAGTAAGAGAACAGGACCTGATTTAGCAAGAGTGGGTGGCAAATATCCTGATAGCTGGCATTACAATCACATGTTAGAACCAGCATCCATGGCTCCGGGCTCAATTATGCCTCAATACCCTTGGTTACTTGAAGACCAAATAGATGTGAATTCAACTTTAAGTAAAATAAAAGCCATGAAACGTTTAGGAGTTCCTTACCCTGATGGTTACGAAAAAGATGCTTTAAAAGATATGGAAAGACAAGCTAAGAAAATTGCCGACAATCTTAAAAAAGATGGTATTGAAACTTTACCAGATAGGGAAATCGTTGCATTAATTTCTTACTTACAAAGATTAGGAAAAGATATTAAAGCAGCTCCAAAAGAAGAAGTAGAAAAACTAAATAATTAAACTAAAATCAACTATGAAATTCATCAATTATTTGCAAAGCATTACTGGAGTAGGAATTTTTCCATTAATTTCTTTACTCATTTTTGTTTCATTTTTCCTACTTGTAACGCTATATGTTATTCTTGGGAATAAAGCGCACTTTGAGAAAGTGAGTAATCTTCCTATTGAAGAAAACCAACAGCCCAATGCTCCAAAATCATAATTATTATCAACAGAATATATGAAAAAATTAAATCAATTACATTTAATCATTGCCGGTTTACTTATTCCATCTATTGGTTTTTGTCAAACTGTTAAAGCAGAAAGTTCAACTTACTTTTCAAATGCTTTATTCAATACATTACTAATAACTATCATTGTTTTGGCTATCGTTATCGTTGCATTTAGTTCAGTATTTAAGAATATTGCCGATAGTGATTATTTACAAAATAAATTTACTAAAAAGGATAGCAATTCTACTCACACCACAACTACTGTACTAATTATCACCTTTCTATTATCTGCATTTCCCATGGTATCTCAAACACCAGAATTAGCTATTGCAATTAAGAAAGATGATGGATTAATTGGTGGATTAGATCCATTTACATTTTATTTTATGGCATTAGTTATCTTTGCCGAATTAATTATACTTGGAGTGATGTTCTACCAATTCAACTTCTTAGTAAAAAATCAAGAAGTAGAAAATGGAAATATCAAGGTAAAGGAATCGAAAATTTTAAAATCATTATCTGGTTTAAAAGATATCGAGGAAGAAGCATCCATTGTGCTAGATCATGAATACGATGGTATCCGGGAATTAGATAATGACCTGCCACCATGGTGGAAATACGGATTCTATGCTACTATTATTTACGCAGTCATTTATTTATCATATTATCACATTTTAGGTGGTGATTCTCAAAAGACAGAGTTTAGCAAAGAAATTACAAAAGCAAAAGCCGAAGTAGATGAATTTATGAAAAACTCAGCAAGCAACGTGGACGAAAACACAGTTCAACTATTAACCGATGCGGGTGATTTAGGAATAGGAAAAGATGTTTACAAAACAAATTGTGCTGCTTGCCACGGACAGGCCTGCGAAGGAGGTGTTGGCCCAAATTTAACCGATGAATATTGGTTACATGGAGGTAGTTTACAAGATGTGTTTAAATCAATTAAATACGGCTGGGTAGAGAAAGGAATGAAATCTTGGAAAGAAGATTTATCACCAATGCAAATTGCTCAGATAACATCATTTATTAGATCATTAAAAGGAACTAATCCTCCCAATGCAAAGCCCGCTCAAGGTGATTTATACAGCGAAGGTGGTTCAACTACACCTACTGATTCAACTACTGTTGTAAATGACACTACCAGCACTTCTAGTAAATAATGTAATGAGTACTAAAAAACAATACACACACGATGATAACCGCGACCAATCTTTTAGAGATACAATAGCCACGGTAAATGAAGAAGGAAAAAGAGTATGGGTATTTCCAACAAAACCTTTTGGCAAACTATATAATTTAAGAACGTATTTTACATGGTTGTATTTAGCACTTTTTTTTGCCTTACCTTTTATAAAGTATAACCAACAACCGCTGTTTTTATTTAATATTCCAGAAAAGAAATTTATCATTTTTGGAGCTATTTTTTGGCCTCAAGACTTTTTCCTTTTCATGTTAGGAATGTTGATCTTTATTGTTTTCATTGCTTTATTTACAGTTGTATTCGGGCGGATATTCTGCGGATGGGCTTGTCCACAAACCATTTTCATGGAAATGATTTTTAGAAAAATTGAATATTGGATAGAAGGCGATGCAAGCTACCAAAAAGCGCTAAACAAAATGCCTTGGAATGCCGAAAAAATAAGGAAACGCCTTTTAAAATTCATTATCTTTTTTTCTATATCTTTTATCGTTTCGCTTACGTTTTTCAGTTACATTATAAGTGTAGATGAAGTTTTTAGAATTATTAATAGCCCGGCTCAAAATAAAGGTACTGTTATTGGAATTTTAATATTTACATCTGTTTTCTTTTGGGTGTATTGGTGGTTCAGAGAGCAAGTATGTATTATTGTGTGTCCTTATGGTCGCATGCAAGGTGTTTTATTAGATCAAAATTCAATTGTAGTTGCGTACGATTATGTAAGAGGAGAAGAACGTCATAAATTTAAGAAAAATGAAGAACGTACTGGTGGTGATTGCATTGATTGTAATTTATGTGTTAAAGTTTGTCCTACGGGTATTGACATTAGAAATGGTACTCAACTTGAGTGTGTGAATTGCACGGCATGTATAGATGCTTGTGACCACATGATGGAAAGCGTAGGCTTGCCAACTGGATTAATTAGATACGACTCGGAAAACGGTATTAAGAATAAAAAGAAACTAACCATAAGTAATCGTATTAAAGCCTACTCAGCCGTATTGTTAGTATTATTAGGTGTAGAAGTGTTTTTATTGTCAACACGTTCTGATTATGATGCGACTATACTAAGAGCCAAAGGCATGTTATTCCAAAAACAACCAAATAATCAATTAAGTAATTTATACACCATAAAACTTATCAATAAAACTCGAAAACAATTACCCGTTGAGCTAAAAGTAGAGAACATGAGTAATTATAAAATCCAAATGGTGGGCAAAGATATCTCAGTTAAACCAGAAGATATTTCAATGGGAGAATTTTTTGTATTCTTAAATGAATCAGATGTAACAAAACGTAAAGTAGATTTAACGATTGGAATTTATTCTCATGGTAAATTAATTAAGAAAGTAAAAACTAATTTTCTAGGTCCAATAAAATTTAATAATCATTAGTTATTTACTATTCATTATGTTTCAACTTAAAAAATAATAATATGAGTTTTATAACTAAAATAGCCATTTTATTCATAGGTTTTATAAGTTTAATAATAACTTTAGTTGTTAAATGTCATAACACCAATGTAGATTTAGTAAGTGATGATTATTATACTCAGGAATTAAAATATCAAGAAAAACTTAATGCCATGAATAATGAGAAATCATTACCACATAGCATCTCTCATGTTGTGGCAGATAATAGCATCACACTGAATATTGACTCATCACTTGTATCGGACGATTTTTCGGGTGATATTAATTTCTTTAGACCATCAGACGCTAGCAAAGATGTGAAAATGAAGATGAACTTTAATCATTTACAACAAGTTATTAGTACTGATGCTTTAGTAAGAGGCGTATATAAAATGCAATTATCGTGGAGTAGCCATGGCAAACAGTATTATAAAGAGAATGTTATTTTTGTGAATTAACATGTCATTATTTCTGGCGGCCATATCATTGGGTTTATTAGGTAGCTTCCACTGCATAGGAATGTGTGGCCCCATTGCTCTTGCTTTACCAGTTCATCAATATTCAACATTAAATAAATATATTGGTATTTTACTATATAATGTAGGACGCGTACTCACCTACTCTATCTTAGGATTAATTTTTGGTCTATTAGGTCAATCGTTCTTTATCGGGGGTTTTCAACAAGCCGTTTCTATAAGTATTGGTGCCGTTTTATTACTATCGGTTTTTTTTACTCATACATCTATTTTAAACACTCCTAAATTTTCAAGCATTACTATTTTCATCTCCAGATTACAATACAAGCTAAGCACATTTTTTCAAAAAAAAGGTTTACACTTTTTATTTTTAATCGGAATTTTAAATGGCTTATTACCATGTGGTTTAGTTTACATCGGAATTGCTGGAGCCATTGCCACAGGACATTATTTAAAAGGCGCCGAGTTTATGTTGTTTTTTGGCATCGGAACTATACCTGTTATGTATGTAGTAGCATTTTTAGGCCAATTTATCTCGATTAAATTTAGAAACATCATTAAAAAATCAATGCCTGTTGTAATTTCTGTAATGGCATTATTATTAATTATAAGAGGTTTAAATCTAGGAATACCCTATTTAAGCCCTCTAGCACAAAAAGAATCAAAAACTATATCCTGTTGTGAAACAACTACTAGTACACAACAAGAGAAATCGTGTTGTGCCAAGAAATTTGATTAGATACCAATTTCATTATAAACTTCTTAATAAACTTTGAATGGTTGTTCTTTCAGTTAAAAATTGATGTAACTGAGAAATAGCAATACGCTCTTGTTTCATGGTAACGCGATCTCTAACAGTTACTGTATTATCTTCTAAACTTTGATGATCTACTGTAATACAAAAGGGTGTTCCAATAGCATCTTGTCTTCTGTAGCGTTTCCCAACTGTGTCTTTCTCGTCATACGCCAACATAAAATCAAACTTCAAAGTTGTCATAATGCTTTCAGCCAATTCAGGTAAACCATCTTTTTTAACTAATGGAAAGATAGCGGCTTTATACGGAGCTAGTGCAGCAGGTAAATTTAAAACGGTACGACTATCTCCACCTTCTAGTGGTTCCTCAATAAGTGCTGATGATAAAATAGATAAGAATAAGCGATCTAATCCTACAGATGTTTCAACAACATAAGGCACGTAACTCTCATTCAATTCTGGATCAAAATATTGTAATTTTTTTCCTGAATACTCTTGATGTTGTTTTAAATCGAAATCGGTACGAGAATGAATTCCCTCTAATTCTTTAAAACCAAATGGAAACTGATGTTCTATATCGCAAGCTGCATTTGCATAATGTGCCAATTTGATATGGTCATGATAACGATATTTATCAGAGCCTAGACCAAGTGATAAGTGCCAGTTTAAACGCGCTTTTTTCCAATATTCATACCATTCCATTTCGGTACCTGGTTTCACAAAAAACTGCATTTCCATTTGCTCAAACTCACGCATACGGAAAATAAACTGGCGAGCCACAATCTCATTTCGAAAAGCTTTTCCAGTTTGAGCAATTCCAAAAGGAATTTTCATACGTCCAGTTTTTTGAACATTCAAATAATTCACAAAAATACCTTGAGCCGTTTCTGGTCGTAAATAAATGGTATTTGCCTCATCACTCACCGAACCAATAGATGTACTAAACATCAAATTAAATTGCCTCACATCCGTCCAGTTTCTACTACCACTTATCGGACATACAATTTCTAAATCAACAATAATTTGTTTTACCTCTTCAAGGTTATTTGCGTTCATCGCATTTTTAAAACGCTCATTTACCTCATCAATCTTTTTTTGATATTCTAATACGCGAGCATTTGTAGATTTAAACATAGTGGCATCAAAATTCTCGAAACGCTTAGAGGCTTTCTCAACTTCTTTATTGATTTTATCTTCTATCTTAGCAACAGCATCTTCAATTAAGACATCAGCACGATAACGTTTTTTGCTGTCTTTATTATCTATTAATGGATCATTAAACGCATCAACATGCCCACTAGCTTTCCAAGTTGTGGGATGCATAAATATAGCTGCATCTATACCTACAATATTTTCGTGCATTTGCACCATGGCTTTCCACCAATATTCTCTAATATTCTTTTTTAGTTCAGCACCTAATTGGCCGTAATCATACACAGCACTTAAGCCGTCATAAATCTCCGAACTTGGGAATATAAACCCGTATTCCTTACTATGAGAAATAACATTCTTAAAAAAATCTTCAGGTTTAAGATTGGTGTTTTTATTAGTGGCTGATGTAGATTGATTACTCATAAATTTATTCTTAAAAAAATATTTGCCAAAGTTAAGAGTTTGATTGATAAAATAGACTGAATATATCCTTATTTTTAGTAAGTTTTGTTATATTTGATATGATTAGTACAAGATGAAAGAAGTTAGGCTTATAATCTTATTTAGTTTAATAATGGGATTTGTTTATTCTCAAGACCATAAAGTAATAGATTCTGTTAAATCTATCCTTAAACAACATCTTAATTCTACTAAATCAAAAAAAGACACAACCACATTAAACTTATATCAACAATTAGGCGAACTATATGAAGAATTGGATTTGGATTCAGCTATTCATCACTATTCACTAGCAAGAATTTGCGCTCAAAGTTTACATGATAACCTTAAAGAAGCAAGCATTTCAATTTCATTAGGTCAATGTTACTATCTATTTGGCAACTACGATGAATCATTAAAAATATACTTGAAAGGAAAAGAAAATCTTAAAACATTTCAATCAAAAACTGAAGATTCGAATTTAAAGAAAGAAAAACTCTTATCTATATTTGACGGTGGAATTGGCAACATTTATTACGAACAGGCTAATTATACCAAAGCTTTAGAGTTTTATTTTAATGCTTTAAAAATTAAACTAAAAATTGGAGATAAAAGAGGACAAGCCAGTAATTTAGGAAACATAGGACTCATATATTCTGAACAACAAGATTATGCAAAAGCTTTAGAATATTATAATAGGGCAATAGTATTAAACAAGGAAACTGGTAATATGAAATTTTTGGCTAGTAATTATGTAAATGTAGGTAATATCTATCTTGATAAACTCAATTACAACGAGGCACTACATTATTTCCAAGAATCACTTTCAATTCAAAAAAAACTAGGAAATAAATCTAAACAAGCTATTATTTATAACAATATTGGCATTGTTTACGACGAACAAGGAGATTATAAAAAGGCTTTAGACTTTTATCAAAATGCTTTAAAAATTAATACTGAGTTAGGTAGTGAGAAATATACAGTAGCTAACCATATAAATATAGGAGCAATGTGCATTGAATTAAAAAAGTACAATGAAGCGGAACGTCATCTGAATATTGCCAAAGACAAAGCATTAGAAATGGGATTGATTTTTTCGATAGAAGAATGTTATAATGTATTAACCACTTTATATAAGAAAACCAATCGCTTTAAGGAAGCATTTGAGGCATATCAAAAACAAATTACATACAGAGACAGTATTATGAGTGAGAAAAATCAAAAAGCATTAGTTGAAAAAGAGATGCAATTTGAATTTGACAAAAAACAAGCTCAACAAAAAGCAGAACAAGATAAAAAAGACTTATTAGTACAAGAAGACAAAAAAAAACAAAAACTTATTACCTATTCTATCACTGGTTTTGCCTTTCTACTACTTATATTGGCATTAGTTATTTTTAGAAATTTAAAAATTAGTCAAAGAAAAAGTAGCATTATTACTAATCAAAAACTAATCATCGAAGAAAGACACAAAGAGATTACCGATTCCATCCATTATGCCGAACGCATACAACGTTCGTTATTAGCAAGTAAACAAATGTTAGATGAAAATTTAGGTGAATACTTTGTATTTTTTAAACCCAAAGATGTAGTAAGTGGCGATTTTTATTGGGCTACTTCTGTCGTCAGTTCGAGTGTAGTCGAGAACTTCATCCTCGCCACCGCCGACAGCACAGGCCACGGCGTTCCTGGAGCTATTATGAGTATTTTAAACATTGCTTGTTTAAATGAAGCTGTAAAAGAAGGTTACACGCTTCCAAACGAAATATTAAATCGTACCCGTAAAGAAGTTATTAATGTACTTAAACGAGATGGCAGCCCCGAAGGCGGAAAAGACGGAATGGATTGCAGCTTGCTGGTTTTCAACCAAGATAAAACCAAACTACTAATAGCAGCCGCCAACAACCCTGTGTGGATTATAAAAAACTCGAGCACTGAGGCTCTCGAAGTGCACGAAATAAAACCCGACAAAATGCCCGTTGGTAAACACGATAAACAACACATACCTTTTACTTTGCATGAAATACCATTACAAAAAGGAGATGTTATTTACACCTTAACAGATGGCTTCCCCGACCAGTTTGGCGGAGAAAAAGGTAAAAAGTTTATGAGTAAAAACCTGCGCGAATTGCTTGCAGCCAATGCACACTTAACAATGGCAGAACAAAAACAATTACTCGAAACTACCTTCATCAATTGGAAAAAAGATGTAGAACAAGTAGATGATGTAACGGTAATTGGGGTTAGGGTATGATTTATTTTCTTGTATTCAACTCTCCTAAATACTCATTTATTATATTAAAAAATACTCATTATTGTATTGCTAAAAATCTAAACCGTTTATATTGTTAAAATAATGAGATAAGTATCTTTTTAAATTTGTTTAGTAAATTTTAATTGCTTCACTTTACATAAACTTTAAAAATATAAAAATATGAAAACAACATTTACTCAAAATTTATGTTCTTTTGTACTAACTATTCTATCATTTGCAAGTATTGCTCAATGTCCTACTGTAACTAATATGAGTGTTACTATGGGGGCAAATGGCACTGCAACTGTTTCTACTATATTATCGGGTTCTCCTAACTATGGAGCTTTTTGGTATTATTGGACAGAAACACCAAATGCAACTCAAACTTCACAAACCGTAAGTCAAACAGAAAGTTCTGTTGGATATCAATTTCCAGCAAATGGTTCTTATACTATTAATGTCTTTATCAATGACTCCATAAGTGGTTGTAGTTCATCTGGTAGTACAGTTGTAACAATAAGTAATTTATCTGCAAATAGTTGTGGAGCATCCTTTTATTTTTATACTGATAGTGCCACTTGTGTTACAAATTTTGTAAATACCTCTGTTGGTAGTAACTTAACTTCTAATTGGATAATAAACGGAGTACCTTATTCTACAGCAAGCCCTACTGTATCATTACCAGATGGTTATTATTATGCCTATTTAACGGTTTCCTCTGCTGGAACGGCTTGTGATTCAACTTATCAAGGCATTGTAATAAATTGTAGTGGTAATTTCACTAATTCAGCATGTCAATCATCATTTTATGCATACACAGATTCTAATTGTGTTACAAATTTAATTAGCACAAGTGTAAATACAGGAATGGAAACATGGTCAATAGATGGTACAAATGTTGGCACTGTGTTTAATCCATCCTATTCGCTTTCAAATGGAAGTCATACAGTAACACTTTATTCGTACACTCCTATTGGCGCTTTATGTGATTCTTCTACTCAAATTTTAAATATCTCATGTAGTAGTGGCACAGTATCGCCTATTGGATGCCAATCTAATCCACAATTCCTTTTATTTGCCGACTCAATAAATACTGGCAATTATTATGCGTATAACTACTCTTGGTCAACTGGTACAACATCTTATTTATGGGATTTTGGCGATGGCACAACTTCAACTTTAGCAAACCCTATTCATCAATATTTAATACCAGGACAATACATTGTCTGCTTAACAGTAACAGGAACATACACAAATGCCTTGGGTGTAGCTTCTACTTGTAGTAATACATATTGTGATTCATCAAGTGTACATCGTATTGCTTCTGGTTTTCAAATGTCTAAAATATCTATATTACCACCTCCAATAGTAACTAGTTTGAATACTACATTAACCTCTAATATTGGTTTACTTGCTTATCCTAATCCCTTTAAAGATGAATTAACCATCGAAGTTAAATCAACTAATATATCCCAACTTCAAATTATTTTAATAGACGCATTAGGAAGAGAAGTATTAAAAGAGACTTTACAAAATGAAAAGACAAAAATTAATACGAGTAATTTACCACAAGGAGTTTATGGATTAAACTTATTATCTAAAGAAGGACAAAATATAAAATCTATTAAACTAATTAAATAAACATTACTTAATCTTAATAAGAAAAGCCCCAAAAATTGGGGCTTTTCTTATTATAAGCATCAATTTTAATTGTTAATTAAATCCATTAATAACAGAATTCACCTTACTTTACCAAACTATTGTTATAAGGTATTCTATTTATAATCGAACGACCAAGGGTTACCTCATCTGTATATTCCAACTCATCTCCTACGGCAATACCTCTAGCAATTACAGATAAAGTAACTTGAAAAGACGCTAATTTTTTAAATACAAAAAAACTAGTTGTTTCCCCTTCCATAGTAGCATTTAGCGCTAAAATCACCTCACTTACTTTATTCTGACTAACTTTTTCAACTAACGAATCTATATTCAAATTACTAGGACCAATGCCTTCCATAGGTGAAATTAAACCTCCTAATACATGGTAAATACCTTTGTATAATCCTGTATTTTCAATAGCCATTACATCTCTGTAATCTTGCACTACACAAATTGTTTGTTGCTGACGTAAAGGATTTACGCACACATCACATATATCATTATCTGAAATTGTATGACAACTCTTACAAAATTTTAATTCGTGCTTTAAGGAATTAAGCACCTTAGAAAAACCTTCTACATCATTGGTATCTTTTTTTATAAGATGCAACACATACCTAAGTGCCGTTTTTTTGCCTACACCAGGTAAACTCGAAAAATGATTTACTGCCTGCTCTATTAACTTAGATGAAAATTCCACACCCTAATAACTGATAATTAACTAACTATTATTTTACAAATTCAATTTTCATACTTATCTCAGCTTGATAAGAGGCTTTATCATATACTTGAATTGTTTTATTTATCGGTTTAAATCCAGGAGCTTCCATACTTAATTGATACTTACCAGGTGGTAATATAACTACAAAACGCCCAGTTGCAGGATTTGGGATATAATTACCTACTAACTCTTTGGTAATGTTATCGGATACTGATATAAATACATCAGAATAATTAATTTCTTCTCCGCCTCTAGTGGTTAATTCACCTATCACAACTGAATATTCGTTCTCTACTTCATTAAATGTTACTCTATAAATATCATAATCGCCATAACCACCATTTCGTGTAGAGGCGATATAACCATATTTTCCATTTTTAGAAATACGGAAATTCATATCATCATCTGTTGTATTTATTGGGTATCCCATATTTTTTGGAATAGAAAATTTATTCTCCTCATCTAAAGTTGATTTAAAGATATCATACCCCCCCATACTAGTATGACCTTTTGATGAAAAATATAATGTTTTTCCATCAGGCGAAAGATTAGGAAAATCCTCATCATAAGGTGTATTAATTGTTGGGCCAGCATTTTGTGGTTCCATCCATTTTTTTCCTACTTTTTTACAAATGTAAATATCAGTTCCCCCTAGCCCACCTTTACGATTACTAGCAAAATAAATCGTATTTCCATCTGAAGCTATACACGCAGCAATTTCGTCACCTCCAGAGTTTATCTTAGTATCTAATTTTTCGGGTTTGCCATAAGTACCCACAGCATCCATTTTACTGATGTATAAATTACCCTTTCCTTTTCCTGTACCTTCTGGCATAAATAATAAAATTTCATCGCCATCTTCACTTAAGCCCACTACTTCCATACCTTCATTACCCTTATTGATTGGAGCTCCTATTGGTCCTGCTTTTTCATACTCTCCATTTATTACCTTTGATAGATAGACAGAATTTTTAAAATTACCATTCTCCATTCTCTCAGCATTTTTCTCAGGTCGTTTTGTATTATATACAATAAAAGATTCGTTAGATGTTACAAATGGATAATAATCATTATACTCTGAATTGATATTACCACCTAAGTTTTGGAAAGACACATCTACTGGATACTTCATTAACTCTTTAGCATTTATACAATGTTGTATTTGTAACGCAGCATCTACTAAATTAAACACTGTTCCTTTGGCATCTTGCTTAAATTTTGTAAAAACCGCAATCGCTTCATCAAAACGATTAGCATATTGATAGGCTCTCCCTAATAAATAATCAGCATTTGGATCATGCTTTTCTTTTCGCACCACAATTTCTAAATGTGGCGCGGCTTTACTTTTGTTCATATTACTATTTAAGTAACAAACAGCTACATTATAGTTTAATTGTTCATTACGAGAATCCTCATCTAACAACTGAAGAAAATCGGTTAAAGCATCTTCGTAATTTCCTACTTTCATTTTAGCCATTGCTACCTCAGGAGTAACTTTTGTAAAGCCATCAGCTTGCGCACTGGATACAAATACGCTTATTAAACAAATTAAGGTGATAAGTTGTCTTTTCATCTTTAGTATAACTTATAATAATAATGCACTAATTTATTATAAATTCTGAGAATTGACACCCAAATGTGCAAAACTGCTCAAATACTTTAATAAAAAAAACAACTTTATCGCTAATATTGATTAAGTTAAGTCTAAATCTTATAAGCTATGACATCAACCCATATTTCAAGGATAACAACATCTGTTTTTTTAATTCTAATTACCTTAGTGGTTTCCACTTGCTCAGAATCAAAAAAAGACACGGATAACCGTACGGTATTTAATTATAACGAGATGGCGGGCATTTCTGGATTAGATCCAGCATCTGCAAATAATACAGAAGATATTTGGGCATGCAACCAACTTTTTAACGGATTGGTGCAATTAAACGACTCGCTACATGTTATTCCTTGTATTGCCATAAGATGGAACATTAGTGATGATGGTTTAACTTATACGTTTACATTAAGAAACGATGTAATGTTTCATGATAATGAGTGTTTTGAAAATGGTAAAGGAAGAAAAGTTAATGCTCAAGATTTTGTAATATCATTTAATCGGCTATATGATTCTAGAGTTAGTAGCGCTGTATCACTTTTAGCAAATATTGATCGGACCGAAAAAACAGGTTATAAGGGATTTACAGCACCAAATGATTCTACTTTTATAGTTTATTTAATTAAACCATCCAGCGCCTTTTTAAGCGAACTTACAATGAAATATTTTTCAGTAATTCCGTTCGAAGCATTTGATTTATATAAACAAGATTTTAGACGCCATCCTGTTGGAACAGGGCCTTTTAAATTCAAATTATGGGAAGAAGGCACTAAATTAGTATTACTAAAAAACGAAAACTACTTTGAATATGATGGCAATAATAGATTACCTTATATAGATGCTGTTACCATTTCGTTTGTAAAGGATAGAGAAACCGCTTTTATGGAACTACTAAATGGTAAATACGATATGTTAAGTGGTGCCGATGCGTTTAATATAAATGAGGTACTTGATAAAAACGGAAACTTAAAACCATTTTATGCTGAAAAATTCAACCTTCAAAAGCAAAACTTCTTAAAAACTGATTATCTTGGTTTTTTAATTGATGAAAATATAGACATAGTAAAAAAATCACCGCTTAAAGTAAAAGCCCTCAGAAAAGCCATTAATTATGGATTTGACAGAGTGAAACTGGTTAAATTCTTCAGAAATAATATTGGATACCCAGCCACCGCAGGATTCATACCTAATGGCATGTCTTCATTTAACGAAACCATTGTAAAAGGATACACTTATAATCCTGAAAAAGTACGTCAGTTATTAATTGAAGCGGGTTTCCCAGAAGGTAAAGGTTTACCTGAAATTACGTTACACACCACCGATAATTACATGGAACAAGTTGAATTTATTCAATCGCAGCTAGCTGAAAATAATATTAAAATTAATATTAGTGTCGATAAGCCTGTTGTTTTGAGACAAGCAGTGGCATCTTGCGAATATAATTTCTTTAAAAAATCGTGGGTAGGTGATTATGCCGATGAAGAAAATTTCATGAACTTGTTTTACAGTAAAAACTTTTCTCCAGTAGGTTCCAATTATTTTCATTATAACAATCCGGAGTTTGATGTACTTTTTGAAAAAGCAGCTCGTGAACAAAACAGAGCTGTAAAAGATGCACTGTATCAACAAATGGATCAAATGCTGATAGATGATGCGCCAATTGTACCTTTATATTATGATCAAGTAATTAGGCTTGTGCATAAAAACATTTCTGGTTTATCTACCAATGCAATGAATTTGCTTAACTTAAAACATGTAAAGAAAACTAATAAGTAATTTCTTTTTAGAATTTCATTCCAGGAATATTAGGCATATTCTTCATTAATTTTGCCATCGCATTTTTGTCGCCCATCATACGCATCATTTTGCGTGTATCTTCAAATTGCTTCAGTAATTTATTTACTTCTTGTATGCCTTGTCCGCTACCTTTAGCAATGCGCTGGCGGCGACTTCCATTTATAATTTCTGGGTTTGTTCGCTCCTTAGGTGTCATCGAGCCAATAATAGCTTCTATACCTTTAAAGGCATCATCATTAATTTCAGCATCTTTCATTGCTTTGCCCACACCTGGTATCATCCCTACTAAATCTTTAATATTTCCCATCTTTTTAATTTGTTGTAACTGACCTAAAAAGTCGTTAAAATCAAATTGATTTTTAGCTATTTTTTTTGATAATTTTCGGGCTTCTTCTTCATTAAATTGTTCTTGAGCTCTTTCTACTAACGAAACCACATCTCCCATTCCCAATATACGATCGGCCATACGTTCTGGATAAAATATATCCAAAGCCTCCATCTTCTCACCAGTTCCAATAAACTTAATTGGTTTATTTACTACAGACTTTATAGATAAGGCAGCACCACCTCTCGTATCACCATCAAGTTTAGTTAAAATAACACCATCAAAATTTAATCTATCATTAAAAGCTTTAGCAGTATTAACAGCATCTTGCCCTGTCATACTATCCACTACAAACAAAATTTCATTTGGTTTAATAGCGTCTTTTAAATCAGCAATCTCCGTCATCATCTGTTCATCAACAGCTAAACGACCAGCAGTATCTATTAATACTACGCTATTACCATTTTCTTTAGCTTGTTTGATAGCGGCTTCAGCAATTTTTATAGGATTTTTCTCTTCTCTATTTGAAAATACATCTACCCCAATTTGCTCTCCTAATACATGAAGTTGATCAATAGCAGCCGGGCGGTACACATCACACGCCACTAATAAAGGCTTTTTCCCTTTTTTAGTTTTTAAAAAATGAGCTAACTTACCTGTAAAAGTTGTTTTACCAGAACCTTGTAAACCACTCATTAAAATAACCGTAGGATTACCGCCTAAATAAATTTCTTCTTTTTGCCCTCCCATCAATTGGGTTAATTCATCGTGGGTAATTTTAACTAACAATTGGCTAGGAGAAACCGCCGTAAGTACATTTTGTCCTAAGGCTTTTTCTTTTACAGTATCAGTAAATTGTTTGGCAACTTTATAGTTAACATCGGCATCTAAAAGTGCTTTGCGAACTTCTTTAAGTGTTTCAGCAACATTAATCTCCGTAATTTTTCCTTGCCCTTTTAGGGTTTTTAGTGCTCTTTCTAGTTTATCAGATAAATTATCAAACATGGTAATAAAAATAAAAGGCAAAGATAATGATATTCAACCTAATAATAAAATTAGCACTTTAGTTTATAGATGTATTATTTTTTAATCAAAACTGCACATTTTTAACTTTGATTAATATCATTTTTGATATTTAATTCTTCTTAGGAAAATAGCTTATAAAATGTTACCTTAGCCTTATAACAAACAAACTAACGTGCATACTAAAGACGACATATTTCTATTATTGTCTGAAATTCCAGATCCTGAAATTCCAGTTATTTCAATCACTGATTTAGGTGTTATTAGATCTATTGACATCAAAAATCAAGAAAGCATTTCTGTAAACATCACTCCTACATACTCAGGATGTCCGGCCATGAAACAAATAGAAGATGATGTAAAAAAGAAACTTTTGGATTATGGATTTAAAAACATTGCTGTTAATATGGTATTTTCACCACCATGGACTACAGATTGGATTCCGGAAGAAGCAAAAGAAAGACTTAGACAATATGGAATCGCCCCTCCAGAAGAAAGCACACAAGATAAAAGTTGGCTAACTGGTAAAAAAGTAACTGTTACTTGCCCTCGATGCAGCTCAAGAAACACCAAACTCATATCACAATTCGGGAGTACAGCCTGTAAAGCACTACATCAATGTAACGATTGTTTAGAACCTTTTGATTATTTTAAGTGTATCTAAGAGTTTGTTTTCCTTAAAAATTATGCTCATTTTTAAACATCCAAATAAAACAAAAAAACATGAATTTAATTACTACACAATTGCAAGATAAAGTAATGCTTATTACTTTAAACCGACCTGATAAATTCAATAGTTTTAATAGAGAAATGGCAATGGAGCTACATTCTGCACTTGATAATGCAGAAACCAACCCACATGTAAGAGCCATTATTTTAACAGGAAATGGCAAAGCTTTTTGTGCTGGACAAGATTTAGCAGAAGCCATTGATCCAAATGGCCCAGGCATTTCTCGTATTGTAGAAGAACATTATAATCCTATTGTTTTACGGTTACGAAAAATAGAAAAGCCTATCATAGCAGCTGTCAATGGTGTTGCAGCAGGTGCTGGAGCTAACATAGCTCTAGCTTGTGATATTGTTTTAGCAACGGCCTCTGCTTCATTTATTCAAGCATTTAGTAAAATAGGTTTAATACCAGATAGTGGTGGAACATTCTTTCTGCCTCGTCTTATTGGCATTCAAAGAGCAAGTGCATTAATGATAACTGGCGATAAAGTAACTGCTAATGAAGCACTACAAATGGGCATGATTTATAAAGTATTTTCGGATGAAACGTTTATGAATGAAGTTCACAACTTTGCTAACACAATAGCGAGTATGCCTACTAAAGGTATTGGATTAACAAAACGATTATTGAATGAAAGCCTATTTAACAGCTTCGATAAACAACTTATTAGCGAAGGAAAAGTTCAAGTAGAAGCTGCCTCTACTCATGATTATAATGAAGGTGTAAAAGCATTCTTAGAAAAAAGAAAGCCTGAATTTACAGGTCAGTAAGTAAGCTTATACATGAGTGCTTCTATTTACATAAAAAATATGGTTTGCGACCGTTGTATAATGGTTATAGAAAATGAATTAAAGAAATTAAACATTGTAGTTGAAGATATAAAATTAGGTGAAGTGGTTCTATCAAAAGAACTTAGTCATATCGAAAAAAACCAGTTAAAACATACACTTCATACTCTTGGATTTGAACTGATTGATGATAAAAAAACACGAATTATTGAAAAAATAAAAAACAAGATTATCGAACAAATTCATCATCAAGCATTTCATCAAAAAACCAACTTTTCAGAAATATTAAGCAGACAGCTTAATCATGATTACAATTATTTATCTAATCTTTTTTCTGAAATAGAAGGCATAACCATCGAAAAATACGTTATTGCACAAAAAATAGAAAAAGTAAAAGAACTTTTATTATATAACGAATTATCGCTCAGCGAGATTGCAGATTCATTAAATTATTCAAGTGTAGCCTATCTTAGTAATCAATTTAAAAAAGTTACAGGTCAAACCCCAAGCGCCTTTAAGCTTAATAATGAAAATAAAAGGAAAGCATTAGATAAAATATAATTTAAAGCATTCTTGAATAAAATTCTATAAAGAACAGCACAAATTAGTATTTTTGCGCTTTATTACTATTATGTTAGAGAAATTAGAAGAAATAAAAAGACGTTTTACGGATGTTGAAGCTAAACTAGGCGACCCTACTGTGATTGCCGATATGCAACTATTTAAAAAACTAAATAAAGAATATAGAGATTTAGAACCAGTTGTTGAGGCATATTATAAATACAAAAAGATAATTGAAAATATCAATGGAGCCAAAGAAGTTTTAGCAACCGAAAAGGATAAAGATTTTCTGGATATGGCTAAAGCTGAATTAGATGAGAATAGATTAGCTGAAGAAAAACTACAAGAAGAAGTTAGGATTATGCTAATTCCTAAAGATCCAGAAGATGCGAAGAACTGTACAATGGAAATTAGAGGAGGAACTGGTGGAGATGAAGCGGCGATTTTTGCAGGCGATTTATTTGATATGTATCGTCGCTATTGCGAAATAAAAGGTTTTCAATTAGAAGTAGTAGATGAAAATCCAGGAACAATGGGAGGTTTTAAAGAAATTATTTTTAATGTAAAAGGGAATAACGCTTATGGCACCATGAAATTTGAAAGCGGTGTGCATCGTGTACAACGTGTACCAGCTACTGAAGCTGCAGGGCGCGTACACACATCGGCAGCTACCGTGGTAGTATTGCCTGAAGCCGAAGAATGGGATGTGGAAATAAAACCACAAGATATAGAGATGCAAACAGCAAGAAGTGGAGGTGCAGGTGGACAAAATGTAAATAAAGTTGAATCGAAAGTTATCTTAACTCATAAACCTTCAGGAATTGTTGTTACTTGTCAAACTCAACGAAATCAGTTAGGAAATCGTGAAAAAGCAATGGAAATGTTAAGAGCTAAATTGTATGATATTGAGTTTCAAAAACGTCAAGCCGAGACAACAGGAAAACGTAAAAGCATGGTAAGTACTGGCGATCGTTCTGAAAAAATTAGAACTTATAACTACCCTCAAAATCGTATTACTGATCAT
>JADLER010000070.1 GCA_020846025.1 Bacteroidia bacterium
ATTAATAAAATGAACAATGAATATGCCTAAGGGAATGTACCATAGTTTGTTTTTAAGATTACCAGGATAAGCAATTACAAAAATAGCAAATAAAAACATGAGCGTAATACCGTTGCAAGGTCCACCAATCCATACGCCACTAGAACCATCAATCCCAAATACCTGAAAATCGTTTACTTCTTTACTAGCAAAGGTTTTATACCCCATTTGTTGTAATATCCAACTGCATAAATTAATAATTTCCCTAATAAAAAGTTGATCACCGCGCGTTACTTTCTTTAAAATAAACTCATAGCTCACATAGCACAAGCCGTATAGCAAAGAGGCTTTTATTACAAAATAATGAAAACGATTGAGTTTTAAACCAGCGAACATATATAAAAAACCCCGCCAAGATGCGGGGTAATAAAGTTAAAGAGTGTTTTTTTCTTTACGGGCATCATATAATTTTTTGCCACCATATATAGCTCCCGCCGCAATTAATAACGAAATGCCACCATCAATTGGAACGCATGGTGGTGGCCAGCAATCGGGATGACCTCCAGGTCCTCCCCCAGGAGGTTGAGGGGGCATTGAGAAAATAATCGTTGTACAACAAACGATAAAAAGAAATATTAAGACAAACTTTGTTTTCATAAATCAAATTCAAAATTGAAGTTCAAATATAATAAAAATAACTGACAAGCAAGAATTTTAACGATAACTTTACTATTTTCTTTTATATTTGCTGTTTAAATATTTATTACAATAGTTGGTGGCGCAAAAAAAAGATACCTCGTTAATCTCAGATAGTGATTTAAAAGCTATTGGGCGAATTGTTTCTAAAAATTGGTATATCCCGCTTGTTTTTGCTCCTTTTTTTTACTTAATTGGTTATTTCTATGTTTATAAACTCACTAATGTTTATCAGGCATCGGTTGAATTGTTAAAAACCAATGATTCCTATTACAAAGGTAATTTAATTTCAGACCAAAGTGGCGGTTTTTATGGAACGGCTAAAACTTATATTGACAATTCGAATGAGATGCGTATTCTAAAATCGTATGATTTAATGAATGCTACTATTATGAAATTGAAGGATCGCTTAGAGGTATCCTACTATATTGTCGGACGTGTAAGAACGACAGAGCAATTTAATGGGATGCCTTTTTTAGTGAAGGTTAATAGTGTCAATTCAGCTTTACATGAAAAAAATATTAAGTTTAAGGTAATAGATTATAACCAATTTAGTCTGACGTATGTGATAGATGATAATGAAGTGGTGAAAAATGGCTATTTTGAAAAAGAATTAGTAGATGTTGATTTCAATATTTTAGTTTCTCGTGAATCGAATTTTAGTAGAAATTCAGCTAAAAATCTCGCAAACCTAGATTATGAAATTGTAATTCATAATTTAGATGCGTTAACTCGTCAGTTTCAGAGTCGTTTTAAAGTAGAGAATCCAGATTATACCAATGTCTTAGTACTAAAATTTGAAGATATCATTCCTCAAAGAGCGGTGGTATTATTAGATACCTTGTCAAGGGTATATATTGATAAATCCTTGGAATCACGTTTCACGCTTAATGAACGAACGGTTGAGTATATTGATAAGCAGTTACAAGAAGTAAGTATGTCCTTAAATGAGATTGAAGATACTATGATGCTATATAAGAGAAGTAAAGAAATACTTGATTTGGGATGGGAAAAACAAGATTTGTTTGAAAAACTATCGAGTTATGATGGGCAAAAAACCTCACTAAATCTGAAAATAGAAGCGATGAATGATCTAGAGAAGTATATTATTGAGGATAAAGACCCGAATTTTTTACCACCGAATGCATTTATTATCAGTGATGATGGTTTTATGAACAAATCGGTTGCTGAACTTTATGCCATGCAAATAGAAATAAATGGACAATTGAGTATAGCTAAGGAAGTAAACCCTAAGATTATTGAAGAAAGAGAAAAAGTAAAGAAATTGAAACAAAACCTTTTGGTGTATTTGAATAATGCTAGAAATGCTACAAAAAAGAGTATTGAAAATATTAACCATGAATTATCAAAATATTTAGCACAAATAAAAAATATTCCAACACACCAACAAGACTTATTAAATATACAACGTAAAGTGTCTGTTAACGAAACGCTTTACAATTTCCTATTGCAAAGTAAAGCGAATACGAAGATAGGAAAGGCAGCTATTGTACCCGAAGTGAAAGTGATTGATAGTCCTCGTAATTTAGGGGTTATTAAACCTGATAAAAATAAAATACAAATGATTTTTGTGATTATTGGATTAGTGTTTTCATTCCTTTTTATTTTTATCCGTATTGCTTTTTACACCACCATCGAAACGGTAGAGGAATTGAAGGAGAAAACAACTTTACCGATTATCGCAGATTTACCTTTTCAAAAAGAAGTAACTAGTAAAGGCTTTGTTGTGGAAGATTTGCCATCTTCGTTTATATCCGAAGCTTTTAGAACTTTACGAACAAATTTACAATACGTTATTTTAAATTCTGATAAAAAAACAATTCTTGTTACTTCTAATGCCCCTGGAGAAGGTAAAACTTTTACGACTATTAATTTAGCAGCTATGTTGGCTAAGAGCGATAAGAAAGTTGTCATGCTAGAGTTGGATTTACATAAACCTCGTATCCAAAAAGCCTTAGAGATGAATGCAGACATTGGAATTAGTACCTTTATGTTAGGTAATAATACATTAGATGAAATTGTGAAACCAACGATTTTAAAAAACGTTTACACCATTTTATCAGGCCCCATCCCACCTAATCCTTCCGATTTGGTGTTATCAGAAAAAATGAAGGAATTGCTTCAATACGCCAAGGATAATTTTGATTTTGTGTTAATAGATACTCCACCTGCTGGTTTGTTAGCCGATGCTGCTTATTTAATGCAATATTCCGATATTAATTTATTAGTCATGAATACGAAGTTTGCTCGTGCATCGGTTTTAAACTTATTTCATAAATTAGTAAATGATAATGCAATTAAAAATGTGTATTTAGTGTTAAATGGCGTTAAGCGTAAGCGCTCGCGTTATTATTATTCTAAATACGGCTACGGATACGGCTACGGATACGGATACGGCTATGGATACGGTTATGGGAAAGGAAAGTCTTAAGCAAGAGAAGGAGTGATGAATATTTCAGATTTAAAAATTTTAGTTACTGGGGGAGCTGGCTTTATAGGCTCGCATCTTTGCTCGTATTTTCTACAAGCTGGAGTAAAACAGTTGGTGGTTTTAGATGATTTATCTACTGGTTTTAAAAAGAATATTGAACCCTTTTTAGCTTACCCTCATTTTAAATTTATACAAGCCAGTATAGTGGATAAAGAGTCCTGTTTGCAGGCTTGCGAGGGGATTGATATTGTATTGCATCATGCCGCCTTAGGATCTGTGCCTCGTAGTATTGAAAATCCAATAGCCACCAATGAGGTGAATGTATCTGGTTTTGTAAACATGCTATTTGCAGCCAAAGAACAAGGGGTGGAAAAGTTTATTTACGCATCGTCTTCATCGGTGTATGGGAGTGATACAACTTTTCCAAAAGTGGAAACCAAAATAGGCGCTTTATTATCGCCTTATGCGGTTTCAAAATATACGAATGAAAAATACGCCGCAGTTTTTTCGGACTTATATAATCTACAAACGATCGGTTTTCGATATTTTAATGTATTTGGCGAACGTCAAAATCCGCATGGTGCCTATGCGGCCGTTATCCCCAAATTTATTCATGCTTTAATGAAACAGCAATCACCCCAAATTTACGGAGCAGGTCAAAATACTCGAGATTTTACCTATGTAGCCAATGTAGTAGAGGCTAATCGTTTAGCTATTTTGTCTGAGGCTAAGGATAAAAGTTTAGTGATGAATATTGCCTTTGGAGGAACCATCTCGGTGAATGAAATATACCATCAAATCCAACAATTTACCAATACACCACATATAGAGCCGGTTTATATGCCTGAACGTTCTGGAGAAATTAAAGATAGCTATGCCGATATTTCTTTAGCTAAAGAAAAAATTAATTTTAAACCGATAGTGCCTTTAAATGAGGGTTTAAAAAAGACCGTTGATTGGTTTCTAGCCCAAAAATTTTGATTTTACATAATATTGAGTAAATTTGTTACTCAATATTATGATTGAAACCCTCATATCATCTAAAACGCGTATTAAGTTATTAATGAAATTTTTTATTAATAGCCAAAACACCGCCTATTTACGTAGTCTCGAAGAGGAGTTTAGGGAATCCACCAATGGCATAAGATTAGAGTTAAACCGCTTTGAAAAAGCTGGATTCTTACAATCATTTAACCAAGGTAATAAAAAGTTATTTACCGTAAATTCAAAACACCCCTTGTTTAAAAATATCCATCAAATGATTTTAAAAATGACGGGTATTGAGTATGCCGTTGATTACGTAGTGAAACAAATAGGTGATTTGCAACAAGTTTATTTGGTAGGAAAATTAGCAAAAGGACAAGATACGGGCATTATAGATTTGGTATTAGTGGGCGATCGGTTAAATAAAGCATTTTTAATGGAACAAATCGAGAAAGCAGAAAAGAAAATTGAGAAAAAGATTCGATTTGTACATTTTACGACAGATGAATTTACTTTAGAACAAATACAAGAGTCAGATATGTACCCACTTTTATTATGGAGTAAAACATAAAGGACTGAACTTATTAATAAAATACTGTTAAAGAATAGATTTTAAAGAGTGTATTAGCCTCGAGTTTTAATCTAAATTTAACACAGTGTGTCAACTTAGTAACTGTAACTGAGGTGGCGAAGCCGTGAGAAGCATGAATGAACATAAAACAAATAAACAATGGTATGTGTTGTATGTGAATGTGAGGTATGAGAAAAAAGGTATATGAGAAATTGCAAGAAAAAAAGACAAATTAGATTTAATTTATTTTCATCAAAATTAGACATGAATATATTACCTTTAATAGGAAGAAACTCAGAATTTTTTACAGATGATTTACAGCTTCATCAAGTAGAACTAGAAAAGATTGTTTCCTCATCTTCATTTTTAGTTATAGGTGGCGCAGGTTCAATAGGTCAGGCGGTTACAAAAGAAATTTTTAAATAAATCCTCGTAGCGTGAGGAAATGAAAAAAAATATTCATAATACAGCATTAGTTGAAAGCGAAACTATTGAGTTTAAAACTTCTTTCAATGATGAAGTGATAATTTCATTGGTGGCATTTGCTAATACAAAAGGCGGTTCTGTGTTTATTGGAATATCAGACTCGGGAGAGGTAATCGGTCTTCAATTAGGTAAAGAAACCATTGCTCAATGGATTAACGAAGTCAAAAATAAAACAGCTTCAACTGTTATTCCTGATGTGGAATTGATTTCGTATGATGGTAAACAAGTTGTTGTGTTTAAAATTCAAGAATACCCTATTAAACCAATCTCCTTTAAAGGGAAATGTTATAAGCGTGTTGAAAGCTCTAATCATTTAATGAGTGTTGAAGAAATAGCCAACGAACATTTAAAAACCATCAACACTAGCTGGGACTTTTATTTAGATCCTAATCATAACTTGGATACCATTTCGTTGGATAAGGTAGCTCGCTTTATTAAGAAGATAGAACAAAGAACCTTAAATACTATTCAGCACAAACCATTAGAGTTTTTGCAAAAAATGGAAATGATTCGAGAGGGTAAATTAACTTTCGGAGCTTATCTGTTGTTTGTTTCTGATTATTGCGCTATAAGCGACATACAAATTGGGCGTTTTAAAAGCGACATTACCATCATTGATTCTCTTTCGCTTAATACAGATTTATTCTCAGAGGTGGATGAAATTATGTTGTTTATTAAAAAACATTTGAAAGTAGAGTACATCATCACTGGCGAACCACAACGTACAGAGCGTTTTGATTATCCACTTGATGCTATTCGTGAAGTGGTAATTAATATGATTGTTCATAGAGATTATCGAGATAGTTCGGGGAGTGTGATTAAGATTTTTGATAACCGAATTGAATTTTATAACCCTGGAAAATTATTTGGAGGTATTACTCTTCAAAATTTGCTTTCAGGAAATTATACTTCAAAATCACGAAACAAACTGATTGCTAAAGCATTTAAGGAGGTTGGGTTGATAGAACGTTATGGTTCGGGTATTCAACGTATTCATAATATTTGTAAAGATTTCGGTATCGTTCCTCCTATTTTTGAAGAAGAAACTAACGGAATAAAAGTTGTTTTGTTCAATAAAAAATTAAATGACGGGTTAAATGGCGGATTAAATGACGGGTTAAATGGCGGATTAAATGAAGAATTAGCGAAGATTTATTTAATAATAAAAGAAACTCCTGGAATACAAATTAAAGATATAATACCATTAACAGAAAACTCATCAACGAGAACAATAGAACGATATATTGCCGAATTAATAGAGTTTCAACTCGTGGAAAGAAAAGGAAGCAGAAAAACAGGCGGGTATTTTATAACTAGCAAAGGTTATGATTCGCCTATTTTTGAAGAAGAAACTAACGGAATAAAGGTTGTATTGTCCAATAAAAAATTAAATGACGGGTTAAATGGCGGATTAAATGACGGATTAAATGGCGGGTTAAATGGCGGATTAAATGAAGAATTAGAGAAGATCTATTTAATAATAAAAGAAACTCCTGGAATACAAATTAAAGATATAATACCATTAACAGAAAACTCATCAACGAGAACAATAGAACGACATATTGCCGAATTAATAGAGTTTCAACTCGTGGAAAGAAAAGGAAGCAGAAAAACAGGTGGATATTTTATTGTTGAAAAAAATGAGTAAACCAAAGTTGATGTTAGTTGGTGGTGAAGGTTACTGTAAATCTTGTATCGATGTGATTGCCCCAGATTATGCATTAGCAATTTTATTACGAGCTAAAATCCCTGCAAAATATGAAGCTTCGCAACTTTTTCTCTTTCACCTTAGCAATGGTTACGCTTCATTCGTAAAAGTTCATATTTTGCAGGGATTTTAACAGATCATTTAAAACTCGTATTAAGTTATTAATGAAATTTTTATTCATAACTTCGAGTTTTAATCTAAATTTAACAAAGTGTATCAACTTAGTAACTGTAACTGAGGTGGCGAAGCCGTGAGAAGCATGAATGAACATAAAACAAATAAACAATGGTATGTGTTGTATGTGAATGTGAGGCATGAGAAAAAGGTATATGAGAAATTGCAAGAAAAAAAAATAGAGTCTTATTTGCCAATGGTTAGTCGCATGAAACAATGGAGTGATAGAAAGAAAAAAGTAGAAGAACCATTATTTACTGGTTATGTATTTGTAAAGTTATTAGAACACGAATTGGATCAACCATTATACGTGAATGGTGTTTTAAATTATTTGTCATTTGGCAAACAAAAAGCTATTGTAAAACAACGTGAGATTGATAATTTACAATATTTAATCAATAACGGTTATCAACTTAATGGCTTACAAGAAGACATTAGGGTGGGTGAGAAAGTAAAAATAACCATGGCTTCGTTTAAAGATGAAATTGCGGTTGTACAAAAACTTATCCAAAATAAAGCTATTCTGTTTTTTGAAGGCTTGAAACTTAATTTACAAATTACATTGCCAGTAGAAGCATTTATCAAAATAAACTGACATTAAATCTATTAATGATTAAAAATTTTATAAAAAAGTATTTTAAACATTTTTCATACTTCTATTCTTATTTAAGGTATCGAATATTTGTCGCTTTAATATTAAGTATCATAGTTGGTTTATTAGATAGTATTGGATTGGTATTTTTTTTGCCATTACTTAGTTTATCAAGTGGAGAGGTAGTTAAAAACGAAAATTCATTTGGTAATTTCCAATTCCTAAATACCTGGATTACTGAATTAGGATTGAGTTTCTCACTAGGTGGCATTTTACTTTGTATTTTAATATTATTAACTTTTAAAAACATCATACGTTTTATAGAGGGGGTGTATTCCACCAATAGTCAACGTGATTTTGTGGTAACGATGAGAAAAGAATTGGTTAGATTATTTAAAGATTACAAATATGCTGCATACACGAGTTCTAATTCTGGTAAAATACAGGCTACACTTACAACCGGAATAAATAGTGTGGTAGCTGGGTATCAATCATATACCGCCACTTTACAAAGTATCATTATTGTAATAGTTTATTTAGCTGTTGCTTGTTATTCAAATTTTAAATTCGCTATTTTAGTAATCATTGGCGGTATATTAACTAATTTTATTTTTAAATTTATTTATAGCCAGACCAAAGCTATTTCTAAGAAACTAACACGCAATTCCCATAGTTTCCAGGGATTAATCATTCAATCGGTTGCTTTTTTTAAATACCTAAAGGCTACTAATACAATCCATAATTTTAATAATCGCATTGAGTATTTGATTGATACTGGCGAGAAATATACACGACAAATGGGTATGATTAATACATTCTTAATTTCAATAAGGGAACCTATTGTATTAACAGTACTGTTTTTGGTGATATACCTTCAAGTTACCTATACAGGCGAAGGTATAACGTCTATCTTAATTAGTGTAATGTTATTTTATAGGGCACTAAATGTGTTGATGACATTACAAACCAGTTGGAATAGTTTTATGCAAAATACTGGGGCGCTTGAAAATATGCAAGAATTTAAGGCTGAACTTATTGTAAATAAACAACATTATGGAAAGCAAAAATTCCATCAATTTCAACATAGTTTAGATTTAAAACATGTTTCTTTTAAATATGAAAACGGAGATTTAATTTTAAAAGATATAAACTTAACAATACATAAAAATGAAACTATGGCCTTTGTTGGCGAAAGTGGGAGTGGTAAAACAACAATAGTAAACTTAATTGCTGGTTTATTGGCGCCAACCACGGGTGTTTATAAGTTAGACGATATAGAAATAGAACGTTATGATATTAGACAATTTCAAAACAGAATAGGTTATATTACACAAGAGCCTATTGTTTTTGATGATAGCTTATTTAATAATATTACATTTTGGGATGAACCTACACCCGAAAATTTATTAAGGTTTAAAAATGCCATTGAGGGGGCATCTATTGCTCAATTTGTGAATGAATTACCAGAGAAAGAACAAACTAGGCTGGGCAATAATGGAATTATGGTGAGCGGCGGACAAAAACAACGTATATCAATTGCACGTGAATTGTATAAAGAATTAGATATTTTAGTGATGGATGAAGCGACATCTGCATTAGACTCTGAAACCGAAAAAGCAATACAAGAAAACATTGATTCCCTAAAAGGAAAATATACGATTATTATTGTCGCTCATCGGTTAAGTACAATTAAAAATGCCGACCGTATCGTTTTAATGGAAAAAGGAAACATTAAGGATATTGGCGATTTTGAAACATTAAAGAATAGAAATCCATACTTTAATAGAATGGTAAGTTTACAGGAGGTTTAATTGAATAATAAATTTAGGAAATGAATATACTACCTTTAATAGGAAGAAACTCAGAACTTTTTACAGATGATTTACAAACTCATCAAGTAGAACTGGAAGAAATTGTTTCTAATTCTTCTTTTTTAGTGATAGGTGGAGCAGGATCAATTGGGCAAGCAGTTACTAAAGAAATTTTCAAAAGAAATCCACTTAAACTTCACGTCGTTGATATTTCCGAAAATAATTTGGTGGAATTAGTTAGAGACCTCCGCAGTTCTATAGGTTATACTTCAGGCGATTTTAAAACTTTTGCCTTAGATGTTGGCTCTAATGTTTATGATGCTTTTATAAAATTTGATGGGAAATATGATTATGTCTTGAATTTATCAGCTTTGAAACATGTTCGCTCTGAGAAAGATCCCTTTACTTTGATGAGAATGGTTGATGTGAATGTGTTTAATACTGATAAAACTATATTGCAATCAATCAATAACAATACAAAAAAATATTTTTGCGTATCTACTGATAAAGCCGCCAATCCTGTAAATATGATGGGGGCATCAAAACGTATCATGGAAATGTTCTTGATGCGACGAAGCAAAGATATTTCTATTTCAACTGCACGTTTTGCTAATGTGGCTTTTTCAGATGGCTCATTACTACATGGTTTTAATCTGCGAATTCAAAAACATCAACCAATTGTTGCACCCAATGATATCAAACGATATTTCGTTACTCCAAAAGAATCGGGAGAATTATGTTTAATGTCAACCATTTTTGGCGAAAATAGAGATGTGTTTTTTCCGAAATTGAGTGAACATCTACATTTGATAACATTTGCTGAAATAGCCGTTAAATTTTTAGAGAATTTAGGTTATACTCCTTATGAATGTAAAGATGAAGATGAAGCGAGGTCTTTAATGCGTATTCTACCTCAGCAAAAAAAATATCCTTGTTTGTTTTCTAAAAGTGATACAACTGGTGAAAAAGATTTTGAAGAATTTTTTACTTCTCAAGAGATTTTAGATTTGAGGAGATTTCATAATCTAGGTATCATCAAAAATGATTTATCTTTTGAAGAAGATAGACTTCTTAAATTTGAGAATGAGATTAGTAAAATGAAATCCAAAGGAGTGTGGGTAAAAGATGAATTGGTGAATTTGTTTAATCAAATGATACCTAATTTCAACCACAAAGAAACAGGTAAATATTTGGACGCCAAAATGTAATGGAAAAAGTACAAGAAATCATATCTTTTATTCGTAAGACTTTTAAAGAAGAAAAGGAATTCATACCACTTCATGCCCCTACTTTTTCTGGAAATGAGAAAAAGTATTTACTCGAAACCATTGATTCAACCTTTGTTTCTTCTGTCGGTGCATTTGTAAACAAATTTGAAGAAGATTTTGCCAGCTATACAAGTGCTAAATTTGCGGTAGCTTGCGTAAATGGTACAAATGCTTTACAAATGGCTTTAATATTGAGCGATGTAACTGCTCATGATGAAGTCCTTACTCAGGCTCTTACTTTTATAGCCACAGCAAATGCCGTTGCTTATGTGGGCGCCAAGCCTATTTTTATAGATGTTGAAAGGGACACCCTAGGAATGTCACCAAAGGCTTTAGAAAAATTTTTGTTAGAACATGCAGAAAAAAAATCTGATGGATTCACATATAACAGAAAAACAGGAAAGCGAATTAAAGCCTGTGTACCAATGCATACCTTCGGCCTCCCATTAAGAATAGATGAAATAGCAATTATATGTAATGAATGGAATATTACCTTACTAGAAGATGCTGCCGAATCATTAGGTAGTTATTACAAAGGATTGCATACTGGTCGTTTTGGTAAAATCGCTACTTTTAGTTTTAATGGCAATAAAACCATTACTTGCGGTGGTGGTGGTGCATTAATTACTGATGATGAAGTGATAGCCAAAAGAGCCAAACATCTTACCACTCAAGCCAAATTGCCACATCCTTGGCGTTTTACACATGACGAAATTGGGTACAATTTCCGTCTACCTAATTTGAATGCAGCCTTACTTTGTGCACAACTCGAACAATTAACCAGATTTCTAGAAAATAAAAGGGAACTAGCCAATCTTTACGATAGCTATTTTTCGCAAACCAACATTCAATTCATAAAAGAAATTGAAAATGCTAAAGCAAATTATTGGCTCAATGCAATCCTTTTAAACAACGAAAAAGAACGCAATTTATTTTTGGAAGAAACTAATAAAAATGGCGTAATGACTCGCCCAGCTTGGGACTTGATGAACACACTGCCTATGTTTAAAGATTGTCAGCATGATGGCTTATTGAATAGTATTTGGCTTTCAGAAAGAATAGTTAATTTACCTAGTAGTGTGAGGAAATGAATAATAAAAAGATATATATAATTGGAAGTGGAGGCTTTGCTAAAGAAGTATATTTTCTAATTAAAGAAATTGGAAATTATCAATTTGTCGGATTTATTGATATAGACGTAAAAGAAGATGTATGTTTTAAGGAAGGGACATTTAAGGTATTAAGCGAAAGTGAATTTTTGGAGAATAATAAGCCTATTAATGTGAATCTTGCTTTAGGAATAGGTAACCCAAAAATAACTAATAAAATAATAGAAAAATTTAAAAAATTTGAGTTCCCAAATTTAATTCACCCTTCAGTTGTTGGTGATTTTGGTAATATAAAATTCGGAGTAGGAAATATTATAACTGCGGGTGTCATTTTTACAACTGGAATTCAAGTGGGAAACTTTAATATATTTAATTTATCTACAACTATTGGACATGATGCAATCATTGGCGATTATAACGTGATTAATCCTACGGTAAATATCTCTGGAGGTGTTGAAATTGGAGATAATAATTTAATAGGCGTAGGAGCTACAATACTACAATATAAAAAAATTGGTAATAATTCAATAGTAGGGGCATCATCTCTTGTTACTACAAATGTTGAAGATAATACCACCGTTGTAGGCGTTCCAGCAAAATTAATGAATAAAAGAATATAATTTTTTTCTTGAAAAATGCTGTAGTAACATATGTTTTTGAAAAGGCTAAACCTTTTATTAATGATTTTATTGATTCAATAAACACTCAATTTAATAAAGATTTTGAATTAATTATTTTTAATGATGGCGCATTAAATATTGAAAGTAGTTTTAAAAAACTTAAAATTAAATACGAGATAATAAATATGAAAGCTTCTAATCCATGTGCGGTTAGAAATAGTTCAATACAATTTTTACGAAGTATAAATGATTTACAAAAAATTATTTTTCAAGATATAGACGATAAAATGTCGATGAATAGAGTTGAAGTACTTCTATCAAAATTGGATTATTATAGTATTGTGTGTAATGATTTGACTTTATTTAATGCACAAGGAATTCTAAGTGAGAACATTTGGAATACTAAATTAGGAATGAATTTCATTTTTAATTATGAGGAAATTAAACAACATAATATACTTGGGCTAGGAAATACTGCAATCACAAAAAATGTTTTAAATACAGATTTTTATCATAATGATGAGGTAGATGCTTATGACTGGTTTTTGTTTTACCAATGGATGAAACAATTAAAGGTCAATGCGTTATTCACTAGTGAATGTCAGACTCTATACCGACAACACAATGAAAATTCTGCGGGTATTTCTTATGCAATTACACAGGAAAGAATTAATTATGTATGTAGAGTAATAACAACACATTATAAATCACTAATTAATATAGGA